>JACQDG010000461.1 GCA_016201185.1 Acidobacteriota bacterium
GCAGATGAGGCCCAAGCGAAGTTACCTTAACACGGGTTAAAAAGAGCTGTCAAGGATTTCGGAATGAATTCCGCAAGCTAGAGCACCGATCCGCTGCCCGGAATTTCCCGCCGCGTTCGGTTTCAGGGACCGCCAGTCTCGGACGCCGTGGTGAAGACTCATCGCCGGTGCGGCTGGCAGGCCGGGCTGGAGCGCACAAGGCGAGGCGATTTGATATACACTACCAGCTACCTGAGAATCCAAGATGGGAATTCCGGTTGGAGGAGAATTCCATGGCTCATCACGTCGGGCGACGGACCTTTCTGGCGCAGATCGCCGCGTCCGGTCTCGCGGCCCGCATGCCGCTCACGTCGGATCTGACGTCACCGTTTCTGGCGTTCGCTCCAGCCGCGGAGGATTCAGACGACGCGGTCTTTGCCGCGGCGCGGCGTCAATTCCTGTTTCCTGAAAACGTCACCTATTGCAACACCGGCACGCTCGGGGCGTCGCCCCGCGAAGTGATGGACGCGCTCGTCAGCGGCCTCGAGCGCATCGAGCGGGAGCTTCCTGACTGGCCGTATTTTCAGTCGGACGGCGAGCCGCTGACCGGCTATCAGCCCCTCACTGCATTTCGAGCCGAGGCGGGCGCATTCATCAACGCCCCCGCCGAGGAGATCGCCTTCACGCAGAATGCCACCATGGGGATGAGTTTCCTGGCAAACGGACTGGATGTTGCCGCGGGCGACGAGGTCGTCACGACCAACCAGGAACACAGTGGCGGCATCGGCGGCTGGCGGCTGCGGGCCAAGCGCCACGGCGTCGTAGTGAAGGAGTTGCCGTTGCTGCCCGGGCTCGAGAACGGTCCAGATGGAGTGGTCAAGCTGTTCGCCGACGCCATCACGCCCCAGACGCGCGTGGTCATGTTCAGTCACATCACCTCGGGTCTCGGCATCCGGCTGCCGGCGCGCGAGCTCTGCGCCCTGGCGCGCGAACGCGGCGCGCTCTCGATCGTCGATGGCGCGCAGGCCGTGGGTCAGATTCGCGTCGACGTGAAGGAGATTGGCTGTGACGCCTACGCGGCCAGCCCGCACAAGTGGCTCCTCGCGCCCAAGGGCACGGGCATCCTCTATATCCGGCGCGAAGTTCAGCCGCGCTTCTGGAATACTTTGGCCAGCGCCGTCATCGACAATGACGCCCTTGGCGCGTTCCGCTTCATGCAATACGGCACCGGCAGCCTCCCCGTGATCCATGGCCTCCGCGCCTCGCTCCGCTTTTTCAACAAGATCGGTATGGAGCGGATCGAGCGGTGGGATGCCATGCTGACGAAGCGTCTCCGCGACGGGCTAGCACATATTCCCGCTGCGCGCCTCTCCTCGCCGGCCGATCCGCGCTTGGCGGCGGCCATCACGACGTTTGGCGTGAGCGGCCGCACGGGCCGGCAGGTGCAGGACGCGCTCTGGGAGCGGAAGATCCGAGTACGCGCGCAGGGTGGCGACCTGGGCGTGCGTCTCTCAGCGCACCTCTACGTAAGTCCCGCCGACATCGACCGCGTGCTCGAGGTAGTGTCGTCGCTGCGGTGAATACTGGTTTGCTACCATCACTTGGCTCAAAACCACGCCGCTAATGGGGATGGAGAAGAGAAGGCACAGATCGAAACGAAGAAGGATTCTGTCTGGGGCCAGAAAAATCCTCTGGTGGGTTGTTCTTCCGGTCCTGGGCGCCGTCATCCTGGTGAAAATGTTGCAGTTTTTGTTGGGCAGAGAATAAGCCGGAGCACCAGCAAGCAGCGGCCTGATTTTATAATTTGACAAGTGGTTGTTTCGCGCGACAAACGTGACGCCGAGGGAATGGTCCAGCAGATGCTGGCGGCCCTGCCGGAGGACCTCGCTCGCTGGGGGAGCCTCTGCGCCGGAGTGAAGGACTGGGGCGCGATCTTCGACCGTGCAGGGAAACACGGCGTGGCGGCCGTGCTCTACCATTACCTGACCCAGCTTGCAATCGCGCTGCCGCCGGAGGTGGAAACCGGCGTCAAGCAGCAACTAACTGCAGAGTGGCTCGCGCAGTTGCGCATGCGCGCGGCGCTGGAGGAGGCGCTCCAGGCGCTGGAGGCCGGCGGCGTGCGGGCGGTGAATCTTAAGGGGCCGGTGCTGGCAGAAAGGCTCTATGAAGAGCCGTCTTTGCGGCCCTGCTCGGACATAGATTTCCTGGTCGCGCTCGCCGATCTCGACCGCGCCACGGCGGCGCTCGAGGCGATCGGCTACCAGGGCCCGGAATGGCTGCTGGCGCGATACGACCGCGAAAACACTCACCACACCCACCTTTACAGGGCCGATGCCCCGCCGCTCGAGCTGCACTTCCGCGCCATCACCGCCTTCGGCGCCATCGTTCCCGCCGAAGAGTTGCTGTCACGGGCGATGCTGTACCGCACGGCAGCAGGCCGGGACGTCTGGGTTCTCTCGCCGGAGGACGAAGCCTTCTACCTCGCCCTGCACGCGACGCGGCACCTTTTTCTGAACGTGTTCTGGCTTTACGACCTGAAGTTATTCTTGCGGCGCTACCCGGACCTCGACTGGCCGCTGATCGCAGAGCGCGCCCGCTCGCTGCGGGTGATGGGCGCTTTGTCGCTGGCGTGGGAGGCCCTGGACCGGCAGCTCGGAGTGGCGGTCCCCGAGCGCCGCTATTTCAGGCCCCGGCACAAGTTGCTGGCCGGCCTCGCCCGGCTCACGCTGGCGGCAACGGCGAGGCAACCCCCGGGATCGGGGCGCGAGACCGCCGGCCGGATGCTCTTTCGAGCGCTCCTTTGCGACCACCCGGCGTCGTCGGCCTGGTCTTTCCGGCACCGCCTGCTGCGCTTTGCCCGGCGGCGGGCGCAACGCTACCTTCCCTGGCTGGTCCCTGAGAAATGGTCGGCCTAGCGGCCGGCGGGGCTATGCTGTCAATCCCTGGATTTGCACCAAGCTGAAGCTCGCCGGCAGGAACGCCGGAGCTGCGGAGCCGGCGGCCATCCTGGCGAGCATGTTGGGCGACGGAATCCCCGTCCGCGCGAAAGACTTTTCGCAATCCGCCCAGGAAGGCCCGCGCATGTTGCCTTCCATGTAGGCAAGCCCCGGGCAGCGGGTGCACGTGCCGACATGGCCGCAACCGGAGCAGCCGTTCAGATCGCGGGCGCGGATGGATCGCACCTCGTTCAACTGGCTGGAGTGGCGCCAGATGTCCAGAAACTTCTGCTTCCTCACGTTGCCGCTGGGCAGGGGGAACTGCACGCAGGGGTAAACGTCGCCGTAGGGGGAAATGTAGCAGGCCGTGTGCCCGGCGCTGCACGGCAGGCTGTCCAGAACGTCGTCACCCACCGGCGCGGGCGGGGCGCAAAACTCCTCCACGTTACCGAACAGGCTCGAGTCCCGGAAAACTTCCTGCAACTTGGCGTCGGGGATCCGCAGCGCCAGTATGGATTCATCTCCGTCCATTTTCGGGGTGATGGTAGGGTCGATCGTGCATTCCGCGCCCAACTCCCGGGCCAGCGCCTTTACGCCCGCATAATCGTTCATGTTCTGGCGCATGAGGGCGTTGGCGACGATGACCTTCAGGCCGCGGGACATCAAAAAACGAACCGCGTCCACGGAGCGCTTCAGCGAGCCCGGCAGCTTGGTGATGCCGTCATGCACCTCCGGCCGGTGCGAATAAATGCTGATTTGCACCGACTCCACACCCAGATTGCGGATGCGGTCGGCCTGCTTCTCCTTGATCATGAAGCCGTTCGTCTTCAGCTTCACGCTGAACATCAGGGCGCGGGCGTATGCGAGGATCTCGAAGAAATCCATACGCATGAGAATTTCGCCGCCGCTCAACGTCAGATAGAAAACCCCGGCCTCCGCCAATTCATCGAGAACGCTTTTCATCTCGGCGGTGGTCATTTCGCCGTGGTCGTCGTGGTCCAGGTAGCAATGGATGCAGCGCTCGTTGCAGCGGTAGGTGACGTCCAACTGCACGCTGAGCGGCACGCCCAGGGCCAGGGCCTTGTCGTTCAGCTCCTGCATGAGCGTGCTCATGGGCTCTCCCTGGGCGGCGCCGGGGCGGAAATGGGCTGGTCGGATACCAGCAGAACGCCGTGAGCGGCCAGCTCCGCCACGAAACCCTCCGCATCTTCCGTTGCCAGAGCCGGCTCGACATCGAACTCGGGGCAGACGTGTTGCCTGACGATCTCCTCGAGACGCGTCGCACCGTCCGCCCCCTGCCAGATCGCCGTCGCTACCTCGTTCAGGCTGAACAGGGTGGAATCCACGGCCGACATAATCATCATCTCGCCCCCCAGCAGGCGGGCCGCCACCATCGGGCTGCGGGCAATGTACGGGTTATTAATGCTCGGGTTCTTCATCGAATCATCTCCCAGACGCGAGAATCCGGCAGGAAGACCAGCCGGTGCAGGGGGACTTTCGAGACGAACTCGCAGGCCGATTGGAACACGAGCTTGACCAGCTCCGGATCCTCGGCAAAGAACAAAATGTTTTCGAGCAGGGTACGCGCGGCCTCGGCAGCCGGCACCGGCTCCAGTCGGTTCTCGGGGCCCTGGGCCAGGAAGTAGAGGGCGGCGACCGGCGCGGAGAGGTTTTCTCCCACCCGGGCGAGCTCGCCGGCAAAGGGTGTGCCGAAGGCGCGGTATCCGGAGGCCGCGCCCTCGCTCTGCGGACGCACGTAGGAGATTTCATCGGTCAGCAGCGTGACGTCGGGCGGCGCCAGGCGTGACAGGGTCGTCTTGCCGGCGCCGGACCGGCCGGAGAACAGGAAGGCGCGGCCGTTTCGCACGGCGCTGGCGGCGTGCAGCAGGAAGCCGCCCTGCCGGGCCAGAAGAAGGGTGTGCACAATACGCAGCACGGCATCGATCGAATAGGGATTGGCCCACTGGCGGATCCTGCCTCGCCGTAAGGCGGGCAGCCACTCGGCCCGAAAGTCCCCGCGCTCGAAGGACCACGTACCGGAGTCGAAGCGCACCCGCACGTCATCCTCTTCCGAGATCTTGCCGCGCGGGACCAGGTCGACCTCGAACTCGAATTCAGGACGGGCCGACGGGTTCACAAACCCGGCATAGCGCTCTTCGAGCAGCCGCAGGAACGCCGGGCTATCCGTGCGCAGGCAGACCGGCAGGCCCCCGATTTCGATAGCCACACTGTAAGTTTCTGTCAAGCAGGCTGGCACCGGCTTGCACCCCTACGCTTTGTGCTTCTTGATAAACCGAGCGTCACAAGTAACTTCGCAACCGCTCCCTCTGGTCGCGGCTCAGAACCCGATACCCCGCCGATACTGAGCCACGACCGTAGGGAGTGGTCCCAGAATCCGATGCCAAACCACGGCCGCAGGCCCGCCGCAGTGCGCGCAGGCGGAACAGGAGCTTCGTGCAGCGGTCCGAATGGCGCAACACCAGCCTGGCGATCCTATAGGGCCAGCGCCGCGTGGCGCGAGGATCGATCTGCGACTCGCCCCGCTGGATGGCGACCACCCGGCCCAGCAGCTCGTCGGGGGAAACCGGCGGATCGGCTTTCGTGTGCCGGTCGCCCCGGGTGATCCAATACGCGGCGCCGGGGTGGCTGCTTGTCTCCACCACCCGGTGAGTGATCAGGCGTCCCTCGCGGTGAAAGACCACGATATCGCCGGGACGCGCCCAGGCCCCGTCCTGGGGATGGATGGAACGGATGCGCAGGATGTCGCCGGGCCACATCGACGGCAGCATGCTGCTTCCCTTGACTTGGAGGCGCACTTCCCCGAACGCGCGAAGCACCTCCGCCGCCAGTTGGCATTTCACCGCGTCTCGAGACTGTGCCTGCGGATTCAAGTCCATCAACGCCAGTCCGGCTAGGAATTCTTCACCGATAAGGAACACTGCGACTGGGTGCCGGTCTTGCCGCAGGCCACCGCCATGGTCTCGAAAACCCGCTCGTGCCGGAAGGCCGGCTTCTGATAGGGCTTCTTGGCGGCCGGCTGCCGGGCTGCCTCCCCCGGCGGTTGTCCATTCGCTTGCTTAGAAGTGCTCATTGCAATTTAACCCCGTGCGCTCACTCATTTTAGCTCCGCTTGCGTCCGCTTCACCGCGCACCCCCCCGCAGTAATGCCGTCGCTGCAAGTAGCGTTGCCCAGCGTCGAGAAATAGACATTCGAGAACTGGTTCCCCAGCCCGCTTCCCACGTTATCCACGATGATCCCGCTGGCGCCCCCAGCTTCGGCTGCGGTCGCTGCGGTCGAAGGGAATCCGCTGGTGATGTCGAAGGCCATCACGCACCCGAGGGCATCGCCTCCAAGGGTGCAGCTAGCCGTCACCCCGGCGAAGAGGAAGTCCGTACTGCCGTTGAAGACTTCGGTGAGGGGCGAGCACGAGGTGGTATTCACGGAACTCAGCGCCAGGGGCCCGCTATCCGTTGTGGTATTCATCTTCCCGGTCGTGGCGTCGAACCCGATCCGATACAGGTTCGCGTTCTCGTCTGAAGCGCCCTTCCCGCAGGCATACAGGTACCCGGCTTGGGTAGGAATGTTGCTGCTAATGTAGGCATTGTCAAAATGGCCGTGGTAGGTGGGCTTGGCCCCATGCTTAGCGCCAATTTCGGCCGCAATACAGGGATTGCTCGGGGTGGTGCACGTGTACGTGCCGCCAGCGACCGCAGTAACCGATGTGCAAGCATTGTTTGCGCCGCTATAGGCAGGGCTGGAGCAAACCGACAGTTGAGTGTCGAATTGCCAGATAAGCGCCCCTACGTTCGTCCCATTGATGGCTCCCTGGCCTTGGAAAACGTGGACCTTCCCGGTACCGTTGTCCACCAGGGCTGCGTCCAAAGCATTGATTCCCGTATCAACGTGATTGGTCCCTGCGGTTGCGCCCGTGGGATGACCCAGGCAGGGCGCCGAACCGCCGGCCTGGCACGTACCGGTCGTGCTGCCGTTACCCATCACATAGAACTCGAAGCCCTGGTTGTCGCCAACGAAAATATTTTTGGCGCCGAACCCAAGTACCGGGCTGTTCAGCGCGTGAGTAGAGCTTACGGTCACCGGCCACCCCACTGCGACCTCCGCTGGCGCGCCGATGAACACCGGGTTAAACTTGTGCAGGACGCCGTTGTTGTCCCCTGCATAACCCTCGTCGGTCAAGTAGTTGACAAAGAGCGACGACCCCGTGTTCCCCGTTAAGCCGAACGTCAACGTTGTGTCCACGGCGGTGTTGGCCGTGCCGGGAACGACGGGGAGAATCGCCGAAGTGCCGTTGCACGGGGAACCCCCATAGCAGCCCGCGCTTCCGCTGTTGTCCATGGTAAGCACGTGAAGCTTTGGCGGGCTCGCATTCTCTATAAAAGCCACCTTCGTCCCGTCCAGAGACAGCACGGGGGATGTGAGGACCGCGCCGCCGGTGTTGTAAGACCACAGCAGCGTCGGCTGGCCCGAGCCGCAAAGGCCCGCGGCCTTGCCGCCCACGAACGTCGAGCCCGACCAGGCGAAAACGGTCACGGTTTTGGCAAGCGCGATGCTGTTCCCCGCGGGCCCGGGGGTCGTGGCTGTGACGGTCACTACGGCGGCACTCGAAGTAGCGCTAACTCCAACGTTCGAGCCGCAATTCGTAGCGTTGATCAGGTTCCTCAGGCTCGTGGCCTCGTTCGTGGTGTTTCCCTCGTGTTTAAAGTTCGCGCTGGCCGCGTCTCCGATTACGGTGCATGACCCCGAGTTCGCGCCGCTCTGCGTTAAGGTCAGTGTCTTCGTTCCGTTAGTGATCGTAATAGTGCCGGTGCCGGCGTCCCCAGTGAAAGTCCCGGTGGCGTCCGCCGCGACCTCCGGCCCGCTGTACAGGTTGTTGAAGGCCATGATCGTGTTCTGGCCGTTGGCGCCGCCCGCGAGTACACCACCCGCCCCCCAGGCGAAATTAGCTAACGTCTCCGCAAGCGTGATGCTGTTGCCCGTAGTCCCAGGGGTCACGGCGGTGACTGTCACCACATTGGCGCTCGTGCTGGCGGTAACCAGAGTGCCCGGCGTCCGATTGATCGCGGCCGCGAGGTTCGAAGCCCCGGTCGTGGTATTAGATGAGACCGAAAAGTTCGCGC
>JACQDG010000037.1 GCA_016201185.1 Acidobacteriota bacterium
ACGATGCCTTGTCCCAGGCGCTGTTTTTCCTGGGCTTCTGCAGCGCCAAGCTGGAAAAGAGCCGCGATGCCCTGAAGTACTTCACCGAGGCTTCCAAGACTCCAGGCCCCTACCAGGCCCTGTCGGCCGAAATGGTCAAAAAGATCCGGGCAGGTTCAAGAGAGCAGTAGGGTGCCCGGCACCGGGGACAGCGTCTCGCGGCGGATTCTTGTTCCCAACCTGGGCTCCACTTCGCTGAAGTACCAGCTTCTGGGGTTTCCTAGCGAGAAGACGCTGGCCCGCGGCAAGGTAGAACGGATCGCCGGGCCGGCAGAATACCGCACCGCCCTGGCCGAGGTGCTGGACCGGCTCTTGCCCGGGGGAATCCACGCCATCGGGCTGAAGGCCATTCACGGCGGGCCGCAATTTTGCGGGACGTTTCGGGTGGATAAGGCAGTAATCGCTGCCCTGCGGGAATTCGAGCCCGCAGCGCCCCTGCACAATCCGATCTATATCCTGGCCATAGAGACGCTGCGAGCGCTGGCGCCGGACATTCCTTTGGTGGCGGTTTTTGAGACCGGGTTCCACCGCACCATGCCCGAGGCGGCCGCCTGCTATGGGGTGCCGCGCGTCTGGAGGGAGCAGTTCGGCATCCGGCGCTACGGATTTCACGGCGCCTCTCACCGGTACGTTAGCGAGCGGGTTCCGGCGATCCTGGGGCGGGGAGCCGGAGGTCTGCGCCTCGTCTCCTGCCACCTGGGGGGCAGCAGCTCGATCTGCGCCATTCAGAACGGAGTCTCGGTGGACACCACCATGGGCTTTTCACCCCAGTCCGGGCTGGAGAACGCCACCCGTCACGGCGATCTGGACCCGTTCGCCGTGCTGTTCTTGATGGACCGGCTGGGCTACTCCACGTCTCGGATGCGGCAGGAGTTGTTGCTCCACGGCGGGCTGGCAGGGCTTTCCGGTATCCCCGGAGGCGATGTGCGCGATCTGGAAGCCGTCGGCAGTCCCGGGGCACGCCTGGCGCTGGAAGTATTCGCCTACCAGGTCCGTAAGACCATAGGCGCCTATGCCGCGGCCATGGGTGGACTCGACGCTCTGGCCTTTACCGGCGGCATCGGAGAAAACTCCGCTTCCCTGCGCGAAGCCTGCTGCCGGGGTCTGGAATTCCTGGGGATTCGCCTGGATCGGGAACGGAACCGAAGTCTTTCCGGCGACCGCGTAGTCTCGCCCGAAGGCGCATCGGTTCCCGTGCTGGCGCTAGCAACTAATGAAGAACTGATTGTGGCCAGAGAAACAGCCGCTCTGTTGTGGTGAAGCGTTCGTGTCCGGGCGCCTCAGTGGCTAGCGCCGCTTCAGGGTCGGACGGTCTTCTTCGTCCTCTTTGTTGCCCTTGCCGTCCTTGTCCTCGACGGGGATGGTGCCGCCGCCGGTGGATTTGCGCAGCCTCGGGCGGTTGAGGTCTTTATCGTCTGCCTTACGGCGGGCGTGCAGGGCGACCAGCCGGGCCTTCACATCCAGAAACTCCGAGGTGTTGACCACGTACTCGGACTTCTGCGGCAGGATCTTCTGGATGTCCTTCTGCGCCTCGGTGATGCGGTCCCCTGTCATGGGGTGGGTGCTGAAGACCTTGGAAATAGTCCCAGGCTTCTTCTTTTCATCGGACTGGATCTTCTCAAAGAAATCGACGAAGGAGTTGGGATCGTAGCCGGCCTGCCGTAGCCGGTCCACCCACCCATGAAGATCAGCGGGATGGTGCCGAGGTTGACCAGTTGCCCGCGAGTGGCCTGCCGTGTGCCGGGGCGCGCGGCGACATGCGCAATCTCGTGGGCCATTACACCCGCCAGCTCCGATTCCGAAGTCGCCTTCAGTACCAGCCCGCTATTCACGAAGAAAAACCCGCCTGGCAAAGCGAAGGCGTTCACTTCCTCGCTGTCGATCACCTTGATAGTGAAGGGCACCTTGGCGTCAGAGTTGCGCACCAGGTTCTGCCCTACGCGGTTCACATACTCGGCGATGATGGGGTCGTCGATGATCCGGGCCTGGCGCTCCACCTCCTGCGCCAGTTGCTTGCCGAGGGCGATCTCCTTCTCGATCGAGTAGAAGTTCACGCCCGAGCCGACGTTGCGGTCGCCAATGGCCTCCACGTCCTGCTTCTTGTTCTTGGGCTTCTTCTGGGACTGGCTGCTCTGAGTTTTGTCCCCATCCTCCTGGGCCCGCATCGCCATTGGCACTGCCAGCGCCAGCGTCAGAAGGATTGCCAGTGATGTCTTTTTCATACCGCCACCCCTTCGACTCGCCCCTTTCCCGGGATCCGCCTCAGCCCGCTGCGGTGGCCAAGGAAGACCTCACTACGCTACATTATACCGTTTTGGGCTCGGGCGCCCCACAATTATTAAACGCGCTGGAGGGCAGAGAAGTTACCCGATCTGGCTGCGTTTGGAACCAGAGCCGAGGTTAACAAGATGGAATTCTGGGAGAAGTACCGCCGCGAATTTCCGGTGACCGAACACTGGGCTTACATGAACCACGCCGCCGTGGCGCCGCTTTCCCGGCGAGCCGCTGACGCCATGCAAGGTACGATTGAAGACGTTTGCCGCAACGGGGTCGCCCACAGCAAGCAGTGGGACGAGGTGTTCGAGGGCCTGCGTTCCTCGGCCGCCCGCCTGATCGGGGCCTCCGCGGAGGAGATCGCCATTGTAAAAAACACCACCGAAGGCCTGGCCATCGTGGCCAACGGCCTGGACTGGCGTCCGGGCGACGCCATGGCCGCTGTGGAGCGGGAGTTTCCGGCCAATTACTATCCCTGGAAGCACTTGGAGACACGCGGCGTCAAGGTTCGGTGGATCCCCCAGAGGGAAGGCCGCATCGAGCTCGAGGATGTGGACCGCGCCTGCGCCGGCGCCAGGTTGCTGACCATCAGCTTTGTCCAGTACCTGAGCGGCTTTCGTGTGGACCTGGAAGAGGTGGGCAAGATTTGCGCCCGGCACGGCTGCCTTTATGTTGTAGACGCCATTCAAGGGCTGGGAGTCTTCCCTGTCGATGTCCGCAAGGCCGGCATCCATGCTCTGGCCGCCGACGGGCATAAGTGGCTGATGGGGCCGGAGGGGTGCGCCATCCTTTTCGTAGCCTCGAACCTGATTCCCCGGATCGAGCCGGTGGAGTTTGGCTGGACCAGCGTCGCCAATTACCGCGACTACCAGTCCCGCGACGCCGCCTTGCGGGCCGGGGCCGCCCGCTATGAGTGCGGAACGCTGAACACGGCGGGCTGCTATGGAATGCTCGCGGCCATCGATCTTCTGCTGGAAGTCGGGATCGAGCGGATCGGAGCACGCGTGGCGAGCCTTTCGCGGCGCATTGCGGCCGGCGTTGCCTCCCGAGGCTATCGCCTGATGACATCGCCCGAAGGCGAGGCCACTTCGGGCATCCTGGCCTTCCAGAAGGAGGGGCTGGACACCGTGGCGGCCGTAAAGCGACTCGCGTCCCAGAGAATCGCTGTCGCCCCGCGCTCCGGCTGGATTCGAACTTCTCCCCACTTCTACGTAAGCGACGAAGAAGTGGATCGGCTGCTGGCGGCTCTCCCGGCATGAACGGGCCCGGCCGGCGCGCCCGCTGCGGCCGGACCGGCTGGTACCACATGCTATTCTGAGGTCATGAAGCGATGGGGGCCGCGTCGCTGGAAGCTGTGGGTGGCGGCCACGCTGCTGGTCTTAGGCTGCCTCCCTTTCCTGCATGCCCAGCGCGGCGCCCAGCGCTGGTTGTGGCGGCAGGACGACTATGAGCCGCCGCCCGCCGACGCGCATGATCCGGCCGAGTATTACTTCGCCCGGCTGATTTACACCACTCACCCCCTGGGCCGCTGGGGTCCCGGCTCGTGGATCATCGACTCGCCAAAGGCCGAGCGTCACTTCCTGCAGGGCGTGCGCCGGCTGACCAATGTCCACGCCAACTCGGGAGAAAAATACATCGAGGCGACCGACCCCAACCTGTTCAACTATCCCTGGCTTTACTCGGTCGAGGTCGGCCACTGGGATCTCAGCGATGAAGAGGCCGCCGCCTTGCGCGAATACCTGTACCGCGGCGGCTTCCTGGTGGTGGACGATTTTCACGGCACCATCGAGTGGAATACGTTTCTTCACAGCCTGCGCAAAATCTTTCCCGACCGCTCCATCGTCGAGATCGCGAACGACGACCCCGTTTTCCACACTCTCTACGACCTCGGGGAGCGGTTCCAGGTCCCCGGACTGCAGTTTCTCTACACCGGCCGCATTTATGAGCTGGATGGCGTCGAGCCCCACTGGCGCGGCATCTACGACGACAAGGGCCGGCTCATGGTGGTCATCAACTTCAATATGGACCTCGGCGATTCCTGGGAGCACGCCGACTTGCCAGCCTACCCGGAACGGTACACGGCGATGGGCTCTCGTTTAGGTATTAACTATATTATCTACGACATGACGCACTAGCATTCCAATGCCGCCCGCCAAGACTGCAGGCGCCAGACAGGAAGCGGCGGCGGGAAAGCCGGCTCACAACTACTCCAGCCGAACCAACTCGGCCGCCGCCAGGTTTTTCAGGTATTGAGCGACGCCTCCCGGTTCGACGGTGCCGTAGTAGCCTTCCGGGGCCGCCTGGGCCTCGGCCCGCACGGCCCGGTATATATCCAGCCCCGTGCGCCGCCCGTCGACGAAATTCAGCGCCTCGAACGCCATCAAGGAGTGCAGCCCATCCACCGCCTTCACCTTGTTGCGGCGTTCCAGGAACTCCGCCGGCCCGCAGGCCAGCCGCGGCTTCATTTTCTGCAGTTCTTTTTCGACCGGAGATGGCTCTTCGAGCGGGAGGGTCTGGCGGCCGGTCAGGGAACGATACTGCGCCGCCAATTCCGCCAGGTACGCTTGGCCCAGCTTCTCATGACCTTCAATGAAGCTGTCCACCATTGCGTGGTTTCCCGGGCCTATCATCTTGATCGACTCGAGAGCGCGCTTATCGCGCTCGATCGAGCGCTCCAGCAGGTTGACAGCGTCGGCGTAGGCGCGCGGCCGGCCGGCTGCGATCCACGCCACCCCCGATTGCAAGGCTTGCCCCAGCCGCCTTGCCGAGCGCCCGTAGACCTCGGCCCCCAGGATCGGGATGTGCTTTTCCTCGGCTCGCGCCAGGAAATAGGCGATCGTCGCCACCGCGAAGGCGTTGCGCTGCAATTGCGTCCGGTCGATGTTCCACAAGTCGTCGTCGGTCGAGTGGATGTAGTTGTCCGGAAAATTGGTGAAGGTCACGCCGGGCACGCCGATCGGCGCCTCGTTGAAGGTCATGTGATCGGTGCTGTTGTGGAAGGGAACCATCGCCGCGTTGTAACGATGGCGCGTTCCCAGCCGGGCAAAGATCGGCCGCGGGTACAAATCCGCCGCGCCCACGCCCATCATGGCCAGTTGCGAAGTGTTCCCTTCGACCAGGTATTCCACCACCGATTCGGCCACGTCGTTGAGGAAGTGAAAGCGCGAGAAGGGCAGGCGGGTCACATTCTGCACGCGCAGGACATCCAATCCCTGATTGGCGCCCACCATGTCGGAATTGATATTGGCCAGGATCTTTCGGGCCTCGCCCGGATGGTCGGCAAAATACTGCCGCTCGCTCCCGATCTCGGTCACCCACCAGAAGCGGATGTTGCGGCGGGGCGCCGCGAGCCTTCCCTCGCGGATCAGCTTGGCCAGCGTGCGGGCAATTTCGGCCAGGTTGGCGCAGCCGCTGCCGTCGTCGTTCGCGGAGAATTTCTCTTCCTGCATATGTCCTGTCAGGACGATGTCCTGGCCCTCGATGGCGGTGCCGCGCAGGTAGCCTTCCACCATGACCTGCCACTTCTCTTCGCCGAAAGCGGAATCCACGTGGGCGTGAACCTTCACCGGCTGCTTGGCGGAGGCCAGGCGGGAGGCCAGCGCCGCTCCCTGGCGGTAGGAAACGCCGAAGGCAAAGGTGACGCGGCCCTCGGTTTCCTCGGCCGGTACTGAGAGCCAGCGCACCTGGTCGGGATAGCCAAACCAGCGCGCGGAACGGGGGTCGGGCCGCAGCACCAGCCCGGCCGCCTTCCTCTTGCTCACCGCTTCCTTCATCACTGCGGCCGGACCCCCCCAGGCCAGTACGATCTTTCCCTCGACCTGCTTGTCTTCATAATCCTTCTCGTTCGTCCCATCGCCCACATCGACCAGTTCGGCCGTGACGTCGACGGCGCGGCTGTTATCGAGCAAGTGCAGCGGCGTCTGGACCGTTGAGGCGATCCGCTCCGCCGTTGGGTCGACGATCCACAGTTCGGCCGACCGGGGGTTCCAGGCCGGATAGGTCGCCTTCTGCTTGATCAGCCGCACGTCCGCCAGACCATACTCGCGCGCCTTCTGCTCGTAGTAACGCGCCACTTCCATCAGGCCCTCCGCCCCGCCGCGCGGCCGATGGAACTGCGTGTTGTGCCGCAAATGCTCGTAAGCGGCGTCGCCTGAGATCTCTCCCTTCAGATAGGCCTCTTCCTGAGGGGTCAGGTATTTCAGGCTCTGGCCCGCCAGGACGAGAGAAGCCGCCACGGCCAGGCCAGCCGGCCGCACAACCGCTATCAGGCTCTTCCAGAGTTGGAACATGAGTTTGCTCCGGCCAGAAATGGCCGTTCAGTATAGCACGCGGTTTCAGGAGCGATTTCTTTGTTTCTGCTGGGATTCGGCTAAGATGGCTCAATACCGGTCAAGGAGCCGACTATGCGCCGCCTTTTGCTTTTCCTCTTGCTTCTGCCCCTGGCCCTGTGGGCCGCTGACATCACTGGGAATTGGAACTTCTCCGTCGATCTGGACGCCGGCAGCGGCAACCCCAGCTTCACCTTCCAGCAGGACGGTGAGAAGCTGACCGGCCACTACTCCGGCCAGCTTGGCGAGGCCGACCTGACCGGCACAGTGCGGGGTGACGATATCGAGTTCACTTTCACGGTGAAGGGCGACCAGGGCGAATCAACTGCGACTTTCACCGGCAAGATATCTGGTGACACCATGAAGGGCAAGGCGGTCTATACGAATTTCGGATCCGGCACTTTCGCCGCCAGGCGCGCTCGCTAAGCGCGTTCACCAGTCGGCGTACTTGCTGCCGTCGAGCGCTTTGCCGTCCGAGCCGCTATGGACGTCGATGATGCCCGGCTCCTTCTGATCCACGCTGCGCACGGCGTCCTCCATCTCCACCTTCCAGCTTTCGCGGGATTTGGTGAAGGGGTCCAGAGGTACTTCGCGGAGATAGCCTTCCGTCACCAGGTCTTGCAGCGACTGCGGCGCCTTCTCCTTGTCGAAGGTGTATTCGTCGATGAGGGTACGCAGGGTGAACAGGTTGTTCTTCAGCACGCTTTCCTTGGCCCGGATGATGGCTTTTTGGTAGAGCGGTACGGCGACCGAGATGATCGTGATGATGATCGTGAGGACGATCATCAGCTCGATCAAGGTCATGCCGCCCGAGCGGCGGGCCTTACCAATCTGAATACTTCGTTCCATCCAGGGCCGTATCGGTGCTCTTGGTATAAACGTCGAAGACATTCTGCCCGCCCCAGCTTTGCGAGCCCGGGTCGTCCTTCATAGCGCGCAGGCCCCAGTCGGTCCCGCCGGTCAGGGGGTCTGGAGGGATGCGGCGCAGGAACCGGATTTTCTTGTCCACCGTGCCCTGCAATTTCACGCCGTCGACCATAGTCTGGAGGTCCGGCGGATAACCTTCCGATTCCAGCTTGGGAGGGCCCAGCAGGCCGCGGTCTGAAGCGTCCTTGTAGCGGTCGATGGCGGCTCGCATTTCCCGCAGGGCGTAGCGCAGTTCCCGTTCCTTCTCGCGGCGGACCTTAACGCGCGCCAGCGGCAGGGCCATGGAGGTCAGGATGAGCATGATCGTAAAAGCCACGATCAGCTCGATCAGCGTCAAGCCCGCGTTGCTCCTGCCGCGCCTCATATCATCGAACTACCACCTCAGCCCGCGGCGCGTCCAGAGGGATGGCCTCGAGCTTTGCGTTGCGGGCGGCGATGCTGGAGATATTCACCGTGGTCTTGCCGGCGCCAGCCGCCTGAAACTCCACGACTAGCAGCACGCCGCTGCCCGAAACGCCTCCTGAGCCGGGGAAACGGGCCAGGTTGATGGAAGCCTCCCCGCTGTCTTCCTGCACGTTCTTCGAGAAGATGATGTCCTGGCCGTCGCTGGTGAGCAGGCCGCCCTTACGCACGTCGACCAGGTGCAGCATTTTCGGGTCGTAAGTGATCCGCAGGGGCGCAGCAAAAAGCTCGGTCACGTTATCGAGCAGCAGGTTCAGGGTGATGCGGGCGCCGGCGGCCTCACTCACCTGGGGCCGATCGAAGCGCAGCCGCGGCGTGATTACCTCGGCGCGGTTCGAGGGCAGCGCAGGAGCAACCGCGGCCGCCGGTGCTTTCGCCTCTGGCCCTTGTGCCGGCGTCGGAGCGCCCTCCGGGCGAGGAGCCGGAGTGGGAACGGCCAATGGCAGCGGGACAGCAGGGGCGGCCGGCGGCTGGGCGGGAGTCGCAGGGGGCGGGGCGCTCTCCGGGTTGGGGAGCGCCGGATGATCATCCCTCGGCTGGGTGAAGCTCAGCTTCACCTGCTGATCGGTGCCGGCGCTTATGCCCCTCATGTTCACGTCGGTCAGGTCCGGCACCCGCACCACGTGCGGGACCAGCACGATCAGGATTTCATTCTCCGACTTCTCCAGGTGCTCGCTCGAGAACAGTCGTCCGAGGAGAGGCAGTTGACCCAGGCCGGGCACTCCTGAAATGGTCTTGGTCGTCTGGGCCTGCATCAGCCCGCCGATCACGTTGGCCTCGCCTTCCTTCAGCCGGATGTCGTGGGTCACCTTGCGCTGGCCGATGATGGGTTGCGAGATGCCGCCGATGTCGATCCGGTCGCGAACGTTGGAGATCTCGATCTCCACGTGCATGGATATTTCCTTGCCGGCGTGAATGCGCGGTGTCAGGTCGAGCACCACGCCCACGTCCTGGTAGTTGAACTGGGTGTTCACCAGCGGGTTGATGCCCACGCCGCCGATGCCCGGCTGGAAGCTGCCCGTGGCGATGGGGATCCGGTCGCCGATGCGCAGGCTGGCCTTAAAACCGTCGAAGCCCCGCACGCGCGGCGATTGCAGCACCCGTGTATCGGAAGTGCTCAGCAGCGCCTTGATGCTGGCGCCCGGCAGGGTGAGGGAAAAATCGTTGAAGTTGACTTTGCCGATCTTGGCGAGGGAAATGGCGCTGCCGGTGGTCGTGCCGCCATCTTTGCTTCCGCTGGGGATCGGGCTGCGCGGCGTGAAGCCGACCGGGATATTGATCCCCGGCGTCGTGCCCGAAACCGGCGTGATCCCCAGGTCGCGCGTCTTCGACCGGCTGACCTCCAGCACCATGACGTCGATGATGACCTCGCCGCGCGACTTATCCACGTCGTTGAGCACCTTCTCGGCCAGGGCCACCTGGTCGGCCGTGCCGCGAATCACCATGGCGTTCAGCGAGTTGACGGTGAACAGACGCCGGATATCGGCCACCGAGCGGACCGCAGTGGCGATTTCCTGCAGCTCCTGGGCCGTGTAGGCATTGGTGAGATAGAAGGTCTTGACGACGTATTCCTCGTAATCGCGGCGCTTGGCGGCGTTGTCGTTGGTGACAAAGATGGCGTTAGAGGAAAGCGGCTTCCAGTACGCCTTGGCGATGGTCCCCACGTAGTCCAGCGCTTCATAAAGCGTGGCGTTGTTCAGCTCCAGGGTCACGCGCCGGTCCTGGTATTCCGGATCAAACAGCACGTTGATGCCGGCCAGCTTGCCCACCGTTTCGAAGATCACCTTGCTGCTGTTGTTGATCTTCAGGTTGATGGGCTGGCTGGAGATGGGCTTGAGGTGGGGGAGGGTCTGCAGGCTTTCGACCAGGGCTTCGGTTTCCGTCTTGGCGGCGACAGCCGGCGACACGGCAGGTGCGGGCTTGGCCTTTTCCGCGCTTTCCTCCGGCGTAGGAGTCTCCGGACGCTCGCCCGGCTTGGCTCCAGGAACTGCAGACGGCGCTGCCTTCTGCTCCCTCTTCTTTATCAGTTCCGTGGTCCGCTTCAGTTCCTGCTCGGCGATGCCGGAGCTGCCGTCGATGGCCAGCGCCTTCTCAAATTCCGCCGCGGCCTCGAGTAGGTTGCCTTTGTCGAGCAGTTGGTGGCCCCGGTCGACATGCCACTGGCCGGCGACAAAGCGAACCCGGCCTGCAGCCAGTTGGTAGGTCTGGTTTTCCGGGTCTTCCTGCAAGGCCTTGTTATACAGTTCCAAGGCCCGATCGTATTCCTTGCGCAGCTCAGCCCGGCGGGCCTGCTTGAAAAGGGCGCTTCCCTTGGGGGCGGCCAGAAGCGGCGTCACCGCGTTTCCCAGCCCCAGCCACAGCGCCAGCCCCAGGGCCAGTCCCCTCAAAACACGTACCTTACTACCGGCTCTACGGCGTATGCTAAGATCAGTCATTCGAGCTAAGTGGACCGCGGACTCGCCTCGCAAACGGCGCTTCCACGTGGTAATCCATCTTTGTTGACGCGCCGCCGGGACTCGGCGTGGAGGCCTTTTTTCCGATCCCCCTATGGCAGGCCCGAAAAGCGAAGAAGCACGACTACTGAGCGCCAACCGCCAGGCAGCCCACAACTACTTCCTGCTGGACCGATTCGAAGCCGGCCTGGAGCTCCGGGACAGCTACGCCGCTATCGAGGGCGGCGAGGCCTGGCTGCACAACGCCCACATCAGCCATTACTCCCACGGCAACCGCGAGAACCACAACCCGATTCGTACCCGCAAGCTGCTGCTCCACCGCGAGGAAATCCGCAAGCTCATCGGCAAGACCAGGGAAAAGGGGCTGGCCCTGATCCCGCTCCGGTTCTATCTAAAGAAAGGAAAAATCAAGTGCGAGCTGGCCCTGGCCAAGGGCAAGCGATTACACGACAAGCGCGAGACAGAACGCGCCCGCACCGCTGAAGCCGAAGCTCGCGAGGCCATCCGAGCCCGCCGCACCCGTGAATCATGACTCCCATCCTGATCTGGCAGTCTGCTGAGAGCATTTCCACTGAGGCCCTGGCTATTGTGGTTTTCGAGAAGGACGCCGGCCAGGAAGTTCCGGGCGACGATCTGTTTCGCCGTTTTGATGCACTGACCGAAGGCCTGCTGGGCGAGTTGTACCGCGCCGGGGAGTGCACCGGAAAGATGCTGGATGCCGTGCTTCTCCACCGGCCCCGGGGCCTGGCCGCCCGCCGGTTGCTGCTGGTGGGAGGAGGCAAGCGCGAAAAATTCAATTCCGCCGAGTTGCGAAAGGCGGCCGGCGCAGTCCTCCGTTGCTTGAAAGGAAGAGGTGTGCACGAATTTGCCTTTCTACCGGCGGGAAGGCTTCCCCTCGCCCGGCAGATCGCCGCGGCGGTGGAAGGCCTGCTGGCCGCCGACTTCGAGCCCGATACCTACAAGACTGACAAGAAGGACGATAAGCGCATAGACCGCGTATCCATTGTCGCTGGCTCATCCCCTGAGGCCGCATCGGACAAAGTGGACGCCGCTCTGGAGCGCGCCGTGACCGTGACCCAGGCCCAGAACTTCGCCCGGGAACTGATCAACGAGCCGGCCAACCACCTTACCCCCAGCGAGCTTGTGGCCCGAGCGCAGAAAACTGCTGTGGATTGCGGCCTCGACTTCGATGTTTTGGACGCAGAAAGGATGCAGGCGCTGAAGATGGGGGCGCTGTTGGGCGTGGCCCAGGGCAGTGCCGAGCCGCCGGCCCTGATCGTGCTGCGGTATCGTCCGGCGGCCGTTCCCTCTTCCAACACGCACCTGGGGCTGGTGGGCAAGGCGGTCACTTTCGACAGCGGCGGCATCTCGATCAAGCCGGCCGAAGGCATGGAGAAAATGAAATACGACATGGCCGGGGGCGCCACCATGATCGCCGTCATGCGCGCTCTGGCTGCCTTGAAGCCATCCATTCGCGTCTCGGCCTTCATCCCCACGGTGGAGAACATGCCCGGCAGCCGCGCCCAACGGCCAGGCGACATTCAAACCACCATGTCAGGCAAGACCGTCGAGGTCATCAACACCGATGCCGAGGGCCGCCTCATCCTGGCCGACGCCCTCACCTACGCTCGCAAGCAAGGCTGCAGCCACCTGATCGATGCCGCCACTCTGACCGGCGCCATCGTGGTGGCCCTCGGCCATACCAACGTGGGCGTATTCTCAAACGACCAGGCGTTTCTCGACCAGGTGCTGGCATCGGCGAAAGAATGCGGGGAGAAGATGTGGCCCATGCCGCTGGACGACGAATACAAGGACCAGCTCAAGAGCATCATCGCCGATCTGCCCAACACCGGCAGTCGCTGGGGCGGGGCCATCACGGCGGCCATGTTTCTGAAGGAATTTGCGGATACCACCCCCTGGGTCCACCTGGACATCGCCGGCACGGCCTGGCTCGAGGAAGCCAAGCCGTACATGCCCAAAGGCCCCTCCGGCGTCGCCGTCCGCACTCTGATTGATGTGGCTATGGACATGTAGGCTTGACTTACCAGAATCCTGGGGCTAGATTCGATACATCAACGATTCTTAATCTCAATAGGGAGGGGAGGATATGAGACTGTTCACACTATTGCTGGGATTCGCTCTGGCCGCGGCCGGCCAGGAAGTTCCGTGGCAGGCTAAGCTGCAGTACATCGAAGCCTGCTCTTGCGATCTGTTCTGCCCGTGCTACTTCAACGACCACGCGTCCCACCAGGGCACCGGGGCGCATAGCTGCACCTTCAACATGGGTACCCGGGTCTTGGAGGGCAAGTACGGCGACGTGAACTTGACCGGTATGAAGTTCTGGCTCTCCGGCGATCTGGGCGCTGATTGGGGCACCAAGGGGAAAGCGGATTGGCTGGTGGTGACCTTCGAGCCCAAAGCGACCCAGGAACAGAAGGACGGCCTGATGAAGATTCTTGGCAAGCTCTATCCGGTCACCTGGGGCAAGGTGGATTTTGACACTTCGGAGATCACCTGGACGATGGCTCCCGACGGCAAGACGGCCCACGCCAAACTGGCCAATGGCAAGGGCGACATGAAGCTGACGCGGGCAGGCAACGCCGACCCAAACCGGCCCGCTCAGGTTACCAACACGAAATACTTTGCCGCCACCTGGAACAGCCCCTTTAACCTTTATTACTCCGATCACTACTACAAGGGGTTCAGCAAGGATTATCAGCTCCACCACGCCAACGGCTTTGTCATCACGGTGGAGATGACTTCCGACGGCAAGCGGGTAACCAGCAGCGCGGCCCCGAAGAAGGGCGACTGAGCCCTAAAGCTTCACCGCAGAGGCGCAGAGAACGCCGAGCAGTGAACTCAGTTTTCTCTCTGCGTGCTCTGCGTCTCTGTGGTAAAAGGCTTTTTACCCGAATCCTTCCCATACATAGGCCCGGAAGCGGCGGATGGTCCGGAAGCCGACCCGCTCGTAAAGCCGTACTGCACCGGCATTCGACGCCGTTACGGTCAGGCTGGCGGCTTCGCCTCCGCCCTTAGCGAATGCCTGCAGCGAGCGCCAAAGCAGTTCCGAGCCTAACCCTAGCCCCCGCCTTTCCGGGGACACGCAGAGCTGGGTGATGTGCCCTACTTCCGGCTCCACCAGGCTGGTGAGCGAGAGCCCACACAGCTCCCCGCTCGCGGAATCGATGGCCGCCTGGGCCGCGGGGGTGTGAAAAGCGCCGCAACCGGGATATTGCGTGATGTTGTGCAGGAAGCGCCGCGCTCCCGCCGCGCTGCGATACTGGTCGTTGATCTGGCTGTCCACGTGGCCTTCATAAGCCCGCGCGATCAGGTAGGCCGCCGGCTCCATGTAGCGTTCCGACCAGGGCTCGAATGTGACCTCGGCCGCCGGCCGCGGCCCGAACGTTTCGCGGCGCAGTTGCCCGATCCCATCCACGAGCATGAAATAACGCTCAAAAACCGTTAGCTGGGAGGGCGGGAATAACGAGGCCACGGCGTTGGAATCGAGCATCATCAACTGGGCTTCGATGCGCCGCACGCCCGGCGTGTTCTCGGCCGCCTCTACTACGTGCTCCAGCAGAAGGTGCTGCGCCTCGACCGTCCGATAGGGCTCGGAGACGAACAAGTCTCCGATCAGCATCTTGTAGTCTTCGTGCACGTAGTAGGCGTAGCCGACGGGCGCCGTGCCCCGCAGCAAAGCATAGCCGGTCAGCGCCCGCAGGTCGAGATAATGCCGGACGATTTCGCAGGAGGGTTGAAAGCCCCAGCGCAGCCGTGACGCCCAGACCTGGACTTCTTCCTCGAGCAGCGCGACGAAATCTCTGGCCTGAAAATGCCGCAGGTCGAGGATTTCCAGCTTTTCCGGCTGCTCCGCCTGAGCGGCCATGCTGCGATTATACCCTTTTGCGGCTTGACTGCCGGATACTCCGCCGCTAGAATCCCACCCATATGCGGACCTTCCGCCGGCTCCTCGGCGTCCTTCTTCTTTTCCTGGCGCCCCTTCTCGGCCAGGTCCTGCGCTTTGGGGCCATCGGGGACAGCGGGACGGGTGAGCCTCCCCAAATGCGCGTTGCCGAACGGATGCGGATCGTCAACGAGGAGCGGCATTGGGGGTTCGTCTTGATGCTCGGCGATAACATTTACGAGAGAGGCGACCCGGCTGATTTCGGCCCCAAGTTCAAGGATGTATACGCCGCCCTGATGCGTAGCGGGGCGATATTTCACGCCACTCTGGGCAATCACGACCGGAAGGATCGCAGCAAGGGGATGGCCCAGGTGGGGGACCCTGCCTTCGGCTACGTGGGCGGCCAGGACGAATACGAGTTCGCGGCGGGTCCGGTCGTCAACGGCAAGACACTTGCCCGATTCATTTGCCTGAATTCCGATGCTTGGAAGAATGAGTCGAGGCGTGGCCAGCCTCCGCTTGATCGCCTGGCTCGGTTAGAGGCGTGGCTCCGGCAGTCGGACAGATTTCAGTGGAATCTTGTCTTCTTCCACAATCCCATTCAGACGTTCGTCGTCTCCAAATTCTGGCGCTGGACCGGCCGGTGGGGCCACGGCCCGGACAAGAACCTGCGCGGGTGGCTGGTGCCGGAATTCAAAGGCAAGGTGGACGTCGTGCTCAGCGGCCATAACCACTTTTATCAGGAGATCCAGCCTCAGGACCGCATACACTATTTTGTTTCGGGCGGGGGCGCCAAGATCCGCAAGGGCGCTAAGAAACATCATCCGCAGGTAGAGTTCGCAGCCGAGGTGCTGCACTTCATGGATTTCGAGCTCTCGGAAACGCAGTTAAAATATGCTGCGGTTTCGGAACGGGGCGAGATTCTGCACTCGGGTGTTGTCAACAAGTAGACGCGGGCCGCGGTGTTGAGTCCCGGCGCCCCGCTCAGGTATCATAGGAAGCGAATGGCGAAAGAAGAAGGAATCGAAGTAACCGGCACGGTCATTGAGAAGTTCCCGGGCGGGATGTTCAGCGTGGAGCTGGAGGACAAGCACAAGGTGCTGGCCCACATCGCCGGCAAGCTCCGCAAGAACCGCATCCGCATCCTGGCCGGCGACAAGGTCACTATCGAGCTGTCCCCTTATGATCTGACCCGCGGTCGGATCACCTACCGCTACCGCTGAGTCCGGGCGCTTTCTTGGCTGAAGTTTGACTCCCACCTCGATCTGGGCTAGGATTGAGTTGCGGGGTGGAGCAGTCTGGTAGCTCGTTGGGCTCATAACCCAAAGGTCGGTGGTTCAAATCCACCCCCCGCAACCAAGCCTTCCGATCCCCGCGATTGATTGCAGGCTGGTAGTCGCTCCGTTGTTCTCTTTTCGTTTGCCTCCGGCCGGTCTTCATTGCCGGCTCTCCTTCGACTTCTCCTCCATCAGGCGCTTCGTCATAAGAACAAGACCCAGAAGCTGGGTCCACTCCGAGACGATGTTGCCCACCACCTGTCCCCACTTCGCTTCGGAATCCATCTTCAGATACAGCACCAGCCAGGCGATTCCGGTGAGGACCAGAAAGACCGTCAGGGAATGGTCCCGAACCGCCTCACGCAGGCGACTCCGGAAACGGCCGTGCGGCTGCCGACTTTCCGCCGAGCCGATTTCGTAGAAATACTTCGTCGCAATCACCATAATGACAACGCCGGTCCAATCCGCGATGGCGTTGCCGAAAAAGGAGCCCAGGTGCGTGGCCGGATTGGCGCGCGTGTAGAGCAGAATCCAGAGCAGTAAAACGCCAAGTGAGGCGATACTTAGAGAGTGATTCTTTAACGATCCATGGCTTCGATGGGTGAGGTGTGACGTACGCATGCCCCCCAGTATCCCATCGCGGCAGCATAGTTGGCCGTTCTATGGCCGTCTCGACTGCACCAGGTCGTAAGGGTTGCGTACAGATCCTGGAACACGGCCGAGGCACCTCACGGCATCTCCTTGGGCGGCTCCAGAAACTTGACGCCCTGCGCGCCCAACTGCTTCGCGGGCGCCGGCCTTCCGCCGCAGGCGCTCAGGTGAGATTCGAAGAAAGGAGCCGCTCCACGATGATGACGTCGCGCCAGACACCTCCCAGGCGGGCGTGCTTCTCGTAAACGCCCACCTAGCGGAAGCCGAGCGACCGGATCAGCGCCCGGCTCGGCCCATTCTCGGGAAAGACGCGGGAGACCAGCTTCCAGAAGCCCGCCTTCTCCGCCGCTTCGATCAGCGCTTCGAGGGCCAGCCGGCCGGCTCCGCGCCCGCGCCATTTCCGGCCGACGTAAAGCGAAGTTTCGGCGATCCCGGCGTAGCACTGGCGCGTCCGGTAGGTGAAGGTAGCGGCGAACGCCACCAGCTCGCCCTCTTCCTCCACGACGACTATGGGATGGATGCCGTCGAACCACGCTCGCACATCGGCGCCCGAGCGCAGGCCGGTTTCAAACGTGGCGACGCGTTCCTCGATTCCTTCGTTGTAAATGGCGGCGATGGCTTCGGCGTCTTCCGTGGTTGCGGCTCTGGCTTGCATGGGCTTCGGATCGGCAGGAAGGATACATCCGCGCTGGCTTCAGATGCAAGCCCGGCAGGACCGGATGAGAGGCGCCGGGGTGCTATGATGGGTGTTTTTCTGCCGGACATTTTCCCTGAATCCGGGAGGTTGTCTTTATGCGGCGAATTCTACTTTTCTGGTTGCCTCTGATGGTCGGCGCGGTCCTGCTGCGCGCCGCCCCCAATACCCTGGACATTTACTACATCGATGTCGAAGGTGGGGCGGCGACCCTTATCGTCACCCCGGCCGGGGAATCTCTTCTCGTAGATTTTGGCTGGCGGCGCGCCGACAACCGGGACGCCAAGAGAATTTACGAAGTGGCCACCCGGCAGGCGGGCCTGAAGAAAATCGACTATGCCCTCACCACCCATTTCCACATGGATCACGTGGGCGGCCTCCCGGCTCTGGCCAAGATGATCCCCATCGGCAAGTTCCTCGATCACGGCGATCGGGTGGAGGCCGGGGGCGGGGCGGACGCCGAAAACTGGGCCGCTTATCAGAAACTGGCCACTCCCGGCGAACGCGTTTCGCTGAAGCCCGGCGATCGAATTCCATTGAAGGGAGTCGACGTGGTCGTGGTGGCTTCCGACGGCGAGGTGATCCCGACTCCCATCAACGGCGGCGGACCGAACGAGGCGCTGTGCAAAGACGCCAAGCTGAAGGAAGCGGACCCCACGGAAAATGCCCGCAGCGCTGGCTTTTTGCTCAGCTTCGGCACATTTCAGTTCCTCGACCTGGGGGACCTGACCTGGAACAAGGAAAATGAGCTGGCCTGCCCCCAGAACCGGCTGGGCAAGATTGACCTCCTCCAGGTGACGCATCACGGCATGGACATGTCGGGCGCGCCGCAGCACATCTGGGCCATCCGGCCCCAGGTGGCCATTTTCAACAACGGCCCGCTGAAGGGCGGCACTTCCGTGGTGTACGACACAGTGAAGAAATCACCCGGCATCGAGGCCATCTGGCAGGTCCACCGGGCCCTCCAGGCCGATCAGGCCCACAACACCGCCGAACCGATGACCGCCAACCTGGAGCCGGAGGCGCAATGCCGGGGGCACTGGCTGAAGGTCAGCGTCGAGTCCGATGGCAAGTACACCGTCACCAACAGCCGCAATGGTTTCAGCAAGACATATACGGCAAGGTAGGCGGCGGCCATGAGCGAAATCAGCGATATGTTCCTCGACGCCTGCCGCCAGACGATCTCCACCTGGCGGGAGCGGATCGACAAGTGCCTGGGGCAGTTGACGCCGGAGCAGATCTGGTGGCGGGCTCATGACAGCGATAACGCCGTCGGCAACCTGGTGCTGCACCTGTGCGGGAACGTGCGGCAGTGGATCGTGGCCGGGGTGGGCGGCGCGCCGGACACCCGGGACCGCGACGCCGAGTTCGATCGCCGCCAGCCGCTAACGGCAGCCGAGCTTGGCAGCAAGCTGGCCGCTGCCGTGAAGGATGCTGAAGAGGTGCTCGGCCGCCTGACTGAAGCCGACTTGCAGACCCGCCGCCACATCCAGGTTTACGATGTGACGGTGCTCGAGGCCGTGCACCACGTGGCCGAGCATTTTGCCATGCACGCCGGCCAGATACTTTACGCCACCAAGCTGCTCACCGGCGCGGATCTGGGGTTCTATCGGCATTTGTTGAAGAAGAAGTGAGGAGCGCCGGCGCGCCCTACTCTATTTCCAGCGTGGCGAGCAGCCGCTCGATTGCTTCCTCGTCGATCTCCACTTCGGCGTTGGCGGGTCCAAGATCGGCTCGCTCGTCGAAGGTCTCAAAGAGAGACATTTTCACGGCTGCGTACTGTTCTGTGGGACTCAGCTTGCGCCCATGGAGCTGCTGCCAGGATTCCACCGTTGCCGCGGGCAGGAAAACCGTAAGCGGAAAGTTGGACTTGCGGTCGGTCGAGACCAGGAACACGTACTCGTTGCCGGGCCGGCGGGTGCGCTCGCTTGCCCGGTGGCCTTCGTAAAAATACTGGTAAACCAGACCTGTTTGCGCCGAATAGGTCTTTTGCCGCCGGACCGAAGGCGCACCCCGAAGAGCCATGGACGGCGCGGGCTTGCGCTTGAAAAACCGCTCCAGCATTGTGGCCGAGCCCTCACTGGCCCCGGTAGCGCTGCTCCGTGAAGGGGTCGCCGTACATGTGATAGCCGACCTTCTCCCAGTAGCCGGGGCGATCCTCCTCTATAAAATCCAGGCCCCGCACCCACTTGGCGCTCTTCCAGGCATAAAGATGCGGCACTACGAGCCGCAGCGGCGCGCCGTGCTCGGGGGTCAGCGGCTCAGGGGCATGCGCCAGGGCGAACAGAACGTTGTCATGCATCAAGTCGTCGAGCGGCACGTTTGTCGTGTAGCCCGGGTCGGCGTGGACCATCACGTGCCTTGCTTTGGGCAGGGGCCTGGCCATCTCGGCGATCGCGCGGAACGGCACTCCGGTCCACTCGTTGTCGAACTTGCTCCAGGCGGTGACGCAGTGAAAGTCGGCGACGACGCGGAGTTGCGGCAGCTTGCCGAACTGGCGCCATGTAAGGCGCAGGGGGTTTTCCACCTGTCCGCGAACCTGGAAGTCCCAGCGATCTGGGTCAAAGGCCAGGATCCGCCCCTCGTGCAGCACCGGCCACTTCAGGGTGAGGGACTGGCCCGGAGGCAGCCGCCCTTCGGCCTCGTAGAGATTCTCTTTCTCTTTCCGCTCGTTGTCGAAAAACATGATGCGTCGAAGATATGATGTGCAGGATGCCGCCTGAATTACATCTTAGCACGGAGGAAAAAAAGCAGGCCCTGTTCGAGCGCGGCATCGAATTGTTCAACCGGCGGCAGTTCTTCGACTGCCACGAGGTGCTCGAGGAAATCTGGACGCCGGCCCGCGGCCCGGAGCGGCTCTTTTTCGTGGGCTTCTATCATCACCAGCGGGGAAACCGGGAAGGAGCGGAGCGGCAGTTGCGCAAAGGGCTGAAAAAGATCGCGAATTATTTGCCGCATTACGGAGGAGTAAACACTGGCAGGCTGCGGGCGCAAGTGGTCCGGCGGCTCGAAACGATCGGCCGCGGCGGGCGGGTGAGGCGCTTCCCCCGGATCTACTTCTTGCGGACCATGTAGACGGCGACCTCGGCCAGGAGGTTCGGCAGCAGGCGGAGACGGCGGTCGCCGCGCAGGTACATGCGCCGCTCGACGATGAAGTCCTCGGCCGCAGCCAGGTCCTCGAAATCCTGAATGGTGAGGAAGTGGATGTTGGGCGAGCTGTGCCACTCGTGCGGGAAGAGCCTGGTCTTGGGGGCGCGGCCGGTCAGCAGCATGGAGACCCTCATGGTCCAGTGGCCGAAATTAGGGAAGGCCACGATCGCGCGGCGGCCCACGCGCAGCATTTCCCGCAGCACGCGAAGGGGGTGGCGCGCTTCTTGCAGGGTCTGGCTGAGGATGACGAAGTCGAAGCACTGGTCCGGGTAGTCGGCCAGCCCGGCGTCGATGTCGCCCTGGTAGACCGACAAGCCCTGGGCGATCGAGCGCTGCACCCGGGCCGGGGAAATCTCCACGCCGCGCGCCGTCACCTGCTTGTTCTCCGCCAGCCAGGCCAGCAGCTCGCCGTCCCCGCAGCCCAGGTCGAGCACCGAGCTTCCCGGCTCGACCAGCTCGCTGATCAGGGCGTAGTCGGTGCGTCCGAGTAGTTGCCGGATGAAGGTCTTCTCCGGTGTGGCTGTTGTCGTCATGCCGCTTTCTTGTAGGTGTTGGCCAGAAAGTGTTTCACCAGCTCCGTCTGCTCCCCCACCTCGATCAGGAACGCGTCGTGGCCGTAGTTGGAGTCGAGCTCGCAATAGGCCACGTCCCGGTTGTACCCGCGCAACGCCCGGACGATCTCCTGCGACTGGTAGCTCGGGTAAAGCCAGTCTGAAGTGAAGCTGATCACCAGGAAACGGGCCTTCGACCGCGCCAGCGCCGCGCCCAGCGAGCCGCAGCCGGCGGTCAGGTCAAAGTTATCCATGGCCTTTGTAATATACAGATAAGAGTTGGCGTCGAACCGGTTCACGAACTCCCCGCCGCGGTAGCGCAGGTAGTTCTCCACTTCGAAATCCACTGAGAAGCCGTTGCCCAGCTCGTCCTTGGGCCGCTGGCGGCGCCCGAATTTCTCCCGCATCGAGTCGTCGCTCATGTAAGTGATGTGACCCACCATGCGGGCGACGGAGAGGCCGCGGGCCGGAGGCTCCGAATCGTAATAGTCGCCGCCCTTCCAGTCGGGGTCGGACATGATCGCCATGCGGCCCACCTCGTTGAAGGCGATTTGCTGGGCCGAGTGGCGGTAGGTGCTCGCGATGGGGATGGCGCTGACCACCGCGTCCGGGTACTCCACGGCCCAATGGAGGACTTGCATCCCGCCCATTGAGCCGCCGGACACCGAGAGCAGCCGCTCAATGCCCAGGTGGTCAATGAGCTTTTTCTGCAACCGCGCCATGTCCTGGACGGTGACGAAGGGAAAGGAGGAGCCGTAAGGTTTGCCGGTGGCCGGGTTGATGGAGCCGGGGCCGGTCGTGCCACGGCACCCAGCCAGCACGTTCGAGCAGACGACGAAGTAGCGGTTCGTATCGAAGGCCTTGTGGGGACCGATCATGTTGTCCCACCAGCCGGGCTTGCCGGTTTCCTGGCTGATGCCGGCGGCATGGGCGTCGCCGGAAAAAGCGTGCTCGATCAAAATAGCGTTGCTGTGCCGGCTGTTCAGCGTGCCGTAGGTCTCGTAGGCCACTGTCACCGGCGCTAGCGTTTCGCCGCAGTCGAGTGGTAGCGAATCGAAATGAGCCAGTTGAATGCTTACGGTCATCCCCAGATTTATTAGCATAGCAGCCCGGCCTGGCTGGGGAAGGCCAAATACGCCGGGTGGTAGCGCCGGCCGGGCCTTCTGTTAAAGTAGCGGCATGAATGGAGGTGAACTGCGCTTGCTGATCGGCGCCGGGGAGATCCGGGCCCGGGTCGCCGAGATGGGGCGGCAGATCACTGCCGATTATGCGGAGGGGCCGCTGCGACTGATCGCCATCCTGAAAGGAGCTTGCTTTTTCCTGTGCGACCTGGCGCGGGCCATCGACCGGGATGTTTCCATCGACTTCATGGGAATTTCCAGCTACGGGCGGGACACCAGCAGCTCTGGCGAGGTCCGCGTGACCAAGGACCTGGACCACGAGATCGCAGGCCTGGACGTGCTGATCGTCGAAGATATTGTCGATACCGGAATCACACTCGACTACCTGCACCGCATTCTGGAGCAGCGCGGGCCCCGCTCGCTCCGTATCGCCGCCCTGCTCGACAAGCCCAGTCGCAGGCGCAAGCCGGTCCGGCTGGCTTACACCGGCTTCCAAATCCCGGACCAGTTCGTGGTGGGCTACGGGCTCGACTACGGCGAGCGATACCGCAACCTGGCCGACATCTGCGTGCTGGGAGGGCAACCCTGAACCCGGCCACCGCGCTATAATGCAGGCAGGCGCGACCATGACAACCAAGGTATTGATGGACGTCGAAGAATACCTGCGGACCAGCTTCGAAGCCAGACTTGCCCTTGAAGTGATCCCCGAGATCCGCATCCCAATCCACCCCCGCCGTTACCGCGTGGCTGACATCGCTGTCTGGCGGGTGGGTGACATCGGCGAGCGAATTCCCACGGTCCCGCCCTTTCTGGCCATCGAGATCCTTTCTTCAGAGGACCGCATGGTGCGCATGCAACCGAAGATTCAGGAATACCTGTCGATCGGAGTGGAGTGGATCTGGCTTATCGACCCGGATGAACAGAAAGCGATCTGCTATTCGCAAAAAGCCCCAGCCGGCTTCCTCTGCGAGACCCTAAAAACTGAGAACCCCACGATTGAAATCGCGCTGGGGTCAGTTTTTCGCTTTCAAACTGGATGCTGAATCTGACGGGCGCGCCGGAGCCTTTGCATCTTGACTAGCAGGCTCGTCCGAATCGATAGTGCCGTGTTTGCCCTCCTGCTGGTGGCCCTCGCCGGTGGTGTGTTCCTGTTCGGCCGCGCGAACATCATCGCCGATTCGGTTGATTACTACGCCAACCTGCAACGGCTCTCGCCGGCTGGAGGCGAGCCCATCGTGCGCAATCTTCATTTTGCCGCCCAGCGCTCTCCTGGATTCAGCCTTGCCGCGCTGCTGCCCCATCTCCTTCTGGTCTACCTCGTGGACCCTGTGGTCGGGACCACCTCCGGCGGGCTCCCGCCGTCCTCACCCGCAGGGCCGCCCGGTCTCATCCCGCCCCAACCGCTGCTGCTGCGTCAGATACCGTTCCACGATTTTCCCGTGCCTCGCGAAAACAGTTGGTTCCAGTGGAAGCTGGCGCTCGCACTCGCGCTGACCAGCTATGGGTTTCTATTTGCCGGCCTGCTCGCGATCGCTTCCGCTCTGCGGCACGCTCATCCGGACTTGCCCGGCTGCAGCCTGCTCGCAGCCCTCCTTTTGGGTTCGCCCATCTTCGTGCACAACATCTTCGCGACGCCGCTGTACGCTACGCTGACGGCCTTCGGCGGCAGTGCCCTGTTCTGCGCCCGCTTCGCCCGGGCGATGGACAGCAAGCGGTGCGTCGACGGCATCGCTGCCGGCGCCTGGCTCGGCTTGGTGGTGCTCACGCGTCTCGAAACCGCTGTCTTCGCCGCCGCTCTCGCCGGACTGCTCCTGCTAGGCCGCGAGCGAACCCTTTGCCTCCGCCTCATCGCTGGAGCCTCCTGGGCCACGATCGCTTGGGCCGCTTACAACTGGCGCGTCTTCGGTACGCCCCTGTCGTACGAAATTCTGCGCGGCGACATCAACCTCCTGCGTCTCGATTCCAGATACATCCTGCGCTGCCTCATCCACCCTGCGTCCGGACTCCTCGTTTGGTCTCCCCTCGTATGTCTCGGGCTGCTGGGACTCCTCGCCGGCAAGTCCGCTACCCTGCGCTGCCTGGGAATTGCCGCGCTTCCCCTGATCGCCCTTTGGGTGGTGCGTATGCCGGTGATGCTCGTTCACCCGAGCCAGGTGCCTATGGAAATCGGCGGCATTCCCGTGATGCCGCCGCAAGGAGAGTTCGGGGCCTTCCAGTTGATCCGCTCCGACATCAATCGCTACGCGACCGTGCTAGCGCCCTTCGCCGTCCTCGGTCTGCGCGATCTCCTCGCGCGTCTTCGCTTTCGGCAGCGGTGATCATTTACGCAGGCTTCCCGAAAGCTCACAGTTCAACACCGCATCTCAGCGAAGGATGTGGTATTGTCTTGCCCGAGGCAAACTTCGACCGGCCATCACCGAAAGGAGATTTCGCTTTCAGAGCTGAGCGCAGCGTTTTCCTTGCAGTCCGCCAGAGCAGCGGTGCAGCTTCGCCGTGCTATCATGAGAGTCAGGAACAGCCGCAGGCACAACCGTTGGGCGCTCCGGCGGCGCTGCCGAACGTGAACTCCATCGAACTCGACGAGCTTGTGGCGCAGATTGGAGAAGAATTGCTGGCGCGCCTGGGCCGGGAAACGCCTCCGCTCGCCGCGCGTTCTGGAGCTTCAGCGGCCGGAACACAAAGCATTCAAGAAATCCTCGCCGCGGGCGCCGACCGTGTCTCGGCCAGCGGCTGCGTGACGGACCTCGACCGCGGCTTCGCCGCCCGTATCGACCATACTTTGTTGCGTCCTGAGATCGCGCGGGAGGAGATCCTCCGGCTTTGTGGCGAGGCGAAGCAGTTCGGTTTTGCCAGTGTTTGCGTTAATCCCGTCTGGGTGAGCCTTTGTGCCGGCTTGCTCCACGGCGCGCCAGTGAAGGTCTCGACCGTTGTAGGATTCCCCTTGGGAGCCACGTTGACCGAGACGAAGCGCGCGGAAACGGAGCTGGTCATTAAGCTAGGAGCCGAAGAGATCGACATGGTCATGCCGGTGGGGGCGATGCGCTCCGGTGACTTGGACCTGGTCTACCTGGATGTTGCCGGGGTGGTCGAAGTGGCCCGCCGCGCCGGCGCTATTGTCAAGGTCATCTTGGAAACCGCATTGCTGAGCGAGGAGGAAAAAATCCGCGCCTGTGCTGTGGCCAGGCTGGCTGGCGCCGACTTTGTCAAGACCTCCAGCGGCTTCGGGCCCGCCGGCGCCACCACGTCCGACGTTGCCCTGATGCGCCGCGTGGTGGGCGGCGCCCGCCCCGAGGACCATGCCGGGGTGATCCCGGCTGTGGCCCTCGGCATCGCCACCAGCGCCAGCGTCAGGATCAGCGACGAAGCGAGGAGTGCCGGCAGGCTCGCCGCCGCCCCCATTGGAAGATGAGCACCGTAGCAACGACGCCTTTCAAAAAACGCAGCGACCTGCTCGACTTCATGCTCGAAGTCGCCGAGGTCTCCGCCGGCACGCTGGAACTGGAAAAGCTGCTCCCCACTCTGGCCGGGTTGGTGAAGAAGGTCATTCCTTGCGAAATTCTTGCCATCCTGCTGGCGAATGATAAGGGCGATACGCTGCGGATCCGGTTCGCCATCGGCTACCGCGAGGAAGTGATCGAACACCTCAGGATCAAGGTGGGGGAGGGAATTACGGGAACGGCGGCGGCCACCCTGCGCCCCGTGCTGGTGAACGATGTGCGGAAAGACCCGCGCTACCTGAATGCCCTGGACGCGGTACGCTCCGAGCTGGCTGTCCCCATGTCGGCCCGCGGCCGGCTGGTGGGCGTCATCGACATTCAGTCCACGCAGCTCAGCGCCTATAGCGAGCAGGAGCAGGGAATCGTGGAGCTGATCGCTTCGCGAATGGCCATGGCGATCGACAACGCGCGGCTCTACCGGCGGGTGGTCAAGCAGAACCGGACCCTGAAAACCCTGACATCGATCGCCCAGGAATTCACCTCCATCCTTGACCTCGATGCGCTGCTGCGCAAGATTTCCGAGCTGGTGCGGCAGTTGATCCATTACGATTCCTTCAGCATCCTGCTGCTGGAGCGGGGGGCCTCGGTGCTGAAGCATTACATCAGCGTCCGCTACAATCAGCGCGTGCAGCAGGACAACGTCCCCCTGGGGCGGGGAATCGTTGGGGCGGCGGCGGAAGGTAGACAACTCGTGCTGGTGCCGGATACCAGCCAAGATCCGCGCTATATCGAGTGCGATGCCGGCACCCGGTCGGAGGTCGCCGTGCCGCTGATCGTCCAGAATCGGGTGATCGGCGTGCTCGACCTGGAGAGCGACCGGCTGAACTACTTTACGGAAGATCACGTCAGGACTCTGGCGCTGCTGGCCCCGCAGATCGCCACGGCCATCGAGAACGCCCGGCTCTACCAGCGCGTGGCGGAAAACGAAGCGCGCCTGGAGGCGGACCTGGGGGCGGCGCGCCAGCTCCAGCAGCATCTGCTGCCGGAGTGCTGCCCGCAGGTCGAGGGGTTGAGTCTGGCGGCGCGCTGCGTGCCAGCGCAGCAGATCGGCGGCGACCTTTACGATTTTTTCACCTTTCCGGAGAAACACCTTGGCATCGTGGTGGGCGACGTCAGCGGCAAGGGCGCCGCGGCGGCGCTCTACGGCGCGCTGGTCAGCGGCCTGATCCGGCTGCTGGCGCAGCAAAACCGTTCCCCGGCTGGCGTGTTGCGTGCTATTAACAAAACGCTGCTCCAGCGCCAGATCGACGCCAGCTACGTGACGCTGCTGTGCGCTCAGTGGCACCCGGAACATCGGGCCATGGTGATAGCCAACGCCGGATTGCCTCTCCCCATCATTTGCAGCGGGGGTCGGGTGACCGAGCAGCGCGTGGCCGGCATCCCGCTGGGGCTGTTGGGCCAAAGCGACTATGAAGAAGTCGTGGTGCGGCTGGCGCCGGGCGACATACTGGTGTTCGCTTCCGACGGCATCATGGACAGCCGGGACAGCTTCGGCCAGGAATACGGCCGCCACAGGCTCGCCCGCCTGATTGAGCAGCATCGGGAACTGTCGGCCACCGCCCTTCTCGCGAAGATCTTTCACGACGTGACGAACCATGCCGCCGGGGCGCCCGCCTTCGATGATCAGACCGCGCTAGTGGTCAAGGTGAAATAAGAAGCAAATGGTGCGCGGCTTCGAATACAAGCGCGGACAGTTGCACTGCGAGGACCTGCCCCTGGCCGAAGTTGCCGGCCGGGTGGGCACCCCGTGCTACCTCTACTCCGCCAGCGCCATCGTCGGCAATTACGAGGCGTATGCCCAGGCCTGCGCGCGTGTCCCCGTCTCGGTCCACTACTCCTTGAAGGCCAACTCGTCGTTGGGCGTGCTCGGCCTGCTGGCCCGTCGCGGGGCGGGCTTCGACATCGTTTCCGGCGGTGAGCTGTTTCGCGTTCTGCAAGCGGGCGGCGACCCGGAGCGCATTGTCTTTTCCGGCGTGGGCAAGACGTCCGATGAGATCGATTACGCCCTGGGCGCTGGCATTGCGCTGTTTAATTGCGAATCCGACGCGGAGGTGGAGCTGGTGAACCGGCGGGCCTGCAAGCGCCGGTTGCGGGCCCCTATCGCCCTGCGCGTCAACCCGGACGTGAGCGTGGAAACACATCCCTTCATCGCCACCGGGCTTCGCGAGCACAAGTTCGGGATCGATATCGTGGAGGCCGAAGAGCTTTACTGCCGCGCGGCCCGGATGGAGGGCTTGGTCGTGAAAGGCGTGAGCTGCCACATCGGCTCGCAGATCTTCGATATCCAGGCCTTCGTCGAGGCGTTGCGGAAGATCCTGGCTCTGGTGGAGAGATTGCACGGTCGGGGCATCTCCATCCGGCATCTCGACCTGGGTGGCGGGCTCGGCGTGGGTTACCGGCGCGAGGACGCCTCGCCCACCATCGACGATTATATGCAGGCCCTGTCAAGAGAGCTGGCGGGGCGGGGCCTCCACTTGATGGTCGAGCCGGGTCGCTCCATCGTGGCCCAAGCCGGCGTGCTGCTCGCAACCGTGCTCTACAGGAAGCGGTCGGGCGCCAAGGAATTCGTGATCCTGGACGCGGCCATGAACGACCTGATCCGCCCCGCCCTCTATGAGTCTTACCACGACATTATCGCGGTGAAACCGAACCAGGGCCCGCCCGTCAAAGCCGACATCGTCGGGCCCGTGTGCGAAACCGGCGATTTCTTTGCCCGCGACCGGGAAATTACCCCTGTCGCGCCGGGCGACCTGGTAGCTGTGTGCACGGTGGGGGCTTACGGGTTCGTGCTTTCTTCCAATTACAATTCCCGGCCCCGCGCGGCCGAGGTGCTGGTGGACGGCGCCGGCTTTACCGTGATCCGTGACCGGGAAACCTACGCCGACCTGATCCGCGGCGAGCGCACGGTGTGACGGAAGAAACGAAACCACCACAGAGTTGCGGGGGAAATGTTAGCGAAAAGCAGACGCCCTCTGCTATATTTCTGCGGGAACGATGACCAACCTTTTTGACCTCGTTGAAAAAGCAAAGGTTTACGACCTGGCCCAGCCGTACTTCGTGGGTATGCCGCACCACCCGGCGCATCCGCCGTTCCTGTTTGGGCTGTCGAAGAAGCACGGTGATATGGTCGGGCCGGGTGGCAACAGCTCGGCGGCCGAAGCGCTTGCCCTGGGCGGCCATGTGGGCACCCACATCGACGCGCTGTGCCACTTTTCCTGCGGCGGGAAACTGCACGGCGGCGTGGAGGCGGCCGCGGTCCAATCGTACGGCGGCGGCCTGGAGAAGTGGTCGGTTGACACGATGCCCCCCATTCTGCGCCGCGGGGTGCTGCTCGATATTGCCGGTCACGAGAATGTAGAAGCGCTGCCGGCCGACTTTACGATCACTCCGGATCACCTGGAGTCGGCGGCCCGACGGGAAGGCGTCGAGATCCGTCGCGGCGACGTGGTGCTGTTGCGCACCGGCTGGGCGCAGTACTGGAATGACGCGGCCAGCTACATTGCGACTGTGCACGGCGCCCCCACAGGGCCCGGACCCGAGTTGCACGGTGCCCGCTGGCTGAGCGCGCGAGGCATCTTTGGCGCCGGCTCCGACACCATCGCCTTCGAGCGCGTTCCCGCGCCCAACATGCCCGTTCACGTCCATTTGCTTGTCGAAAGCGGCATTCACATCATCGAGGCGCTGAATCTGGAGCTATTGGCCGCCGCGGGGGTGTACACTTTTCTGTTTGTGGCCGCGCCGCTCAAGATCCGTGGCGGCACCGGTTCGCCCATTCGTCCGTTCGCTTTGGGCCTATGAGAGCCCCGTAGACTCATCACCGGAGCGAAGCGCTTTCTTATGAAAATCGGGTTGGCCTTTATCGGAGCTGGGTCTGTCATCGAGGGACGTCATCTGCCGGCGCTGGCGGCGGTTTCCGGCTTTGTCGTGCGCTCTGTGTATGATCCTGACAAACAAGCGGCCGGCCGGGTGGCCGCTGCGGCCGGGGCCCGGGTGGCGGCGACGCTCGAAGAGGCCGTGCGGGGTGACGACGTCCAGGCCGTCACGGTGGCTTCTCCCAACGTGTTTCACCGCGCCGGGGTAGAGGCGGCGGCCGCGGCCGGCAAACACATTCTCTGCGAGAAGCCTATCGCCACCAACCTGCGCGACGCCCGCGCCATCCTCCAGGCCGCCGAGCGTGCCGGCATTGTACTGCAGATCGGCTTTCACCACCGCTTCACAACCGAATACCGGCTCACCCGCCGCCTGCTCGAGGCCGGCGTCGTCGGCAAGATTCGCGCCTTCCAGACCATGCTGGCCGAGCCAATCAGCCTGGTCCCGGGCGGCGACAATTACCGGCTGAAGCCCGAGCTTTCCGGTGGCCTCACGCTGATCGATTTCGGCTCCCATCGCATCGATCAAATGCGCGGTCTTTTGGGCGAGGTGGCGCAAATCTCTGCGCAATTTGCGAGCGTAGTCCCCGGCCACGGCATGGATGACAACGTCACCCTGGAGGTCGAAACTCGGGAAGGCGCTCTGGGCACCCTCAGCTTCCAGCGCTTTTCCCGCGGCGCGATCACGCCGACCACCCTGCTTGGCGAAAAGGGCGTGCTGTGCTTCAGTTCTTACGTTGTGAATCCGGTGCAGGCGTCGCCGGTGGCCGCTTTCACCGAGGAGCCGCTGCCCCAGGACGCGTTAGCCTTCTCTCGTCCGCTCGACTGGTGGAATCCGCCGCAGCCGGGCTGGACGACCTTCTGGCCGCCGGTTGAGAATCCTTACGCCGCCGAATACGCTGCCTTCTTGGCTTCCATCCGCGATAAGACCCCGCCCGCGGTCACGGGCTTTGACGGTTACCAGGCGCTGGAGATTGTGATCGGCGCCTATAAGGCGTTTGCCGCTCGCCATGCCGTGACTTTGCCACTCGACCCTGAGGAAGAGATCCCGATTCCAAAATTCTAGCCGCCGATGGAAACCGATAAACACCGCCGCTGATTTCCGCAACAAAAAAGTCATACACGCTCAAGTAAGTTCGATTTCTCCAGTTACTCCGGCGAATTTTCTGTGTTCGACCCGATTTGATTGCGTGATAAGATCAGCCGAGGGATGACATCTTTGCATCCCGGTTTCCTTTTGTCTATCGGCCGACTCCTTCCTCCTGGAGTCTTGCTAATTAATAAGACCTAGTAGACACAGGAGCGTAGAAGCTTCCAGTTCGCCAATCTTAGGAGTAGGGATCATGAAACGCATTGCAGGCGGGCTCGTCCTCCTGGCTGTGTTTGCCTCCTGTCTTTGGGCAACGTACCCCGAAATCGCCAAGAATGGCATCGTCAACGCGGCCAGCTTCAAGATGGCGGGAATCCCCGGCAGCGCCATCGCTCGGGGATCCCTGTTTGCGCTGTTCGGCGCCGACATGGGACCTGACCCCGGCGTCGGCGTCTCGTCCTTTCCACTCGAAACCACTCTGGCCGGGGTCTCCATTCATGGCACCGGGCCTGGTGGCGCATCCGTGGACGCCTTTCCGATCTATGTAAGCTCCGGTCAAATCAATGCTCTTCTGCCGTCGAATGCCCCGTTGGGGAGCGTCGCATTTAGCGTTGAGTACCAGGGAAGGAGGGGCTTGCCGGTGTTTGTCGAGGTGGTGGATACCTCGCTCGGGATATTCACGTGGGGAGGCGGTCAGGCCATCATCCAGAATTACGTGTCTGAAGGTCAGACGCCGCTGAACAAGCTCTCCAATCCCGCCAGTCCCGGCCAGGTGCTGATCGCTTACGGCACCGGGCTTGGGGCCATCCGCGAGCCGGACCATTTGCCGGCGCCCGGAGGAGACATGAACGTCCCGGTAGAGATTCTGGTGGGAGGGCGTCCGGCTACCAGGCTGTACGCCGGCCGCGCTCCGGGCTTTTCCGGTCTCGACCAGATTAACTTTCAGGTCCCTGCCGATGCGCCCGCCGGTTGTTACGTTCCGGTGGCCATTAAGGCAGGCGGCTTCTACAGCAACGCCGCGACCATAGCGATCTCCTCCAGCAAGGGCGTCTGCTCCGACCCGCTCAACCCCTTCAGCGGGACGCTCGCTGGCGCCGGGAACAGGCTGTTGGGCGCTATTGCCGTAACCCGCGCTTCGCTGCACATCTTTCTATACCCCGACCACCCCTTTTTGGTCTTCGACGCGCCGGTGGAGACGGCCTCGGCCAGCTTCTTCCGCGCCGATGAAAGCTTTCTCAACGCCGACCTCACGCTGCCTCCGCTGGGCGCCTGTGCCGTTTTGGGCATGAAGGCGCCGGAGGACCCTAACAAAGCGCTCGTGCATCCCCCTAACGGACTCAAGGACGCCGGAGCTCCGCTGCAGATCAGCGGGCCGATGGGGACCAGACAAATCGCCCGCGCCGTACTGGGAGATTATTTTGCGTTGCTGGGCGGCGGCGTGCCTCTGGTCGGATTGCCTACGCCCCTTCCCCCGTTCTTGCAGCCCGGACAGTACACTGTCAAAGGCGCGGGAAGCGCAGAAGTAGGAGCTTTCAGCGCCACCGTGAACCTGTCCGCACCGCTCACCTGGACCAACCGGGACCGGATCTCGACGATCGGTGGTGGGGTGCTCAACTGCCCGACGATCGCGCGCGACCAGCCTTTGACCCTCACCTGGAGCGGCGGAAACCCTGGCCGGGAGATCGCCATAATCACGGGGCTCTCGCTTACTGGCGGCAACTTTGACGCCCAAGGCTTTTTTGTCTGTACGGCGTCCCTGGCAGCGGGTTCCTTTACCATCCCGGCCTGGGTGCTGAGCAGTTTGCCCGCCAGCGCCACTTCGGGCGACATCGTCGGCGTGCTTTTGGTGGGGAACACGGATTATCCCCACGCTG
>JACQDG010000465.1 GCA_016201185.1 Acidobacteriota bacterium
CGCCAGGGCCTGTAGGCCGTTCGAAGCCACCCGCACCGCGTGTCCCCGTTTCTCAAGCATGCGCACTGCCAGTTTCTGGTTCACCAGGTTGTCTTCGGCCAGCAGGATCCGCAGCCGGGGCCGGCCCGGAAGGCGCGCCGGCGTCGCAGCCTCGGACATCAAAGGCTCCTCCTCCCCGCGGCCCGATTCCTGCAGAATTCTCAGAATGGCGCCTCTCAGTTCGGATTGAGTAATAGGCTTGGTGAGGCAGAAGGAAATTCCCACTTCCCGGCAACTGGCCGCGTCCCCCTGCCGGCTAGAAGAGGTCAGCATCAGCAGGGCGGCCGGGGCCAGTCTCGGATCCTGTCGGATTTGCCGGGCCAAGTCGAATCCGTCCATCCCCGGCATCTGGCTGTCCAGCAATACGAGCTGGAAGGGATGCTTGGCTTCGCTGGCCGCTCTCAGGGCCTTCAGCGCCGCCGGCCCGCTCTCGGCCACCGTGGGCTTCACGCCCATGTTCCGCAGCATCTCCACCAGGATGCACAGGTTGGCGGCGTTGTCGTCCACCACCAGCACGTCGACCTTTTTTAGAATGCCCGGGTCCATCATCGCCCGCTTGAGCGCTGCGGTTGCCGAACGGCAGAATTGCGCCGTGAAATGAAATTGGCTGCCCTTCCCCGGGTCGCTCTGCACCCACATTTTCCCGCCCATCAGTTGGACCAGTTGCCGGGAGATGGTCAGGCCCAGCCCCGTTCCACCGTAGTGGCGGGTGGTCGAGCCGTCGGCTTGGGTGAAGGGCTCAAAGATGCTTCGCTGCTTTTCCGCCGCAATGCCGACCCCGGTATCGGAAACGATGAAGTGCACGCACATCTCCTGTTCGGTCCGCGAATCGATCGCGGCTGTGGCGGCCACCTCGCCCTGCTCGGTGAATTTGATGGCGTTGCCCACCAGGTTCACCAGCACCTGGCGCAGGCGGGCCGGATCGCCCAGCACGATTTCCGGCACTTCCGTGGCCACGTGGCACAGCACCTCGAGCCCCTTCTGATGAGCCCGTAGCGCGAGGGTCTTCATCGTCTCGCCCAACAGCTCGCGCAGATCGAACTCGATTGGCTCCAGTTCCATCTTCCCGGCCTCGATCTTAGAGAAATCCAGGATGTCGTTGATCACCGTCAGCAGCGAGTCGGCCGAGCTTTTCACCATCTTCAGGCACTCCCGCTGTTCGCGGGTGAGCGGCGTGTCGAGGGCCAGCTCCGTCATTCCGATGATGCCGTTCATGGGGGTGCGGATCTCGTGGCTCATGTTGGCCAGGAACTCGCTCTTCAGCCGGGCCGCGTCCTCGGCTTTGTCTTTGGCCAACGTAAGCTCGGAGTTCAACTGCACCAGCTCTGCGGTGCGCGCCGCCACCTCCTCCTCCAGGCGCTCCCGGTGGCGCTGCGCCGCGATCCCGTGAGCCTGGTTCTGTTCCAGCATCTCGTTGAAGGCGTCGATCAGAGTACCCAGCTCGTCCTCTCCTTGCTTGACGGCCCGTACGGTGTAGTTCTTCTCTGCTGAAACCTGCCGGGCGACCCGCGCCAGGCCCAGCACCGGCTCGGAGATAACCCGCTGCAACTTGGAGGAGAGCAGAAAGGCAAGCAAGACCGAGGCCGCCAGCACAATGCCGACGATTTCCATGTAGCGGCGCAGGTGAGCGTAAACTTCCTGCATATCCGACCGGATGTAGATGGCACCGATCCTTTCCTGATCCAGTAGAATGGGGCGGAACAGCAGCAGGGCGTCGCCCTCGAAATAGTAGCCGGAGGGCATTGGCTGCCACGGGAAGGAGATGGTCCTGTCTCCGCCGCGGGCGTAGCGTGCGAACAGGGCGCCGTTTTTGGAATAAATCGCCGCCGCCAGGACGCGATTGTCGGCTCGCAGCGCCGTCAAGGTTTCTTCCGCCGCGTGCCGGTCGAGGAACGCCAGCGCCGCCGTGCTGTTGGCGCCGATGATCTCCGCCACCGTGGAGAGCTCGTTTCGGGTCCGGTCACGGAACACCACCACCTCGTAGAGGATGAAGGCCGCGCAGGCCAGCAGCAGCGCGAGGCCGCTCGTCAGCATGATGATATGCGTCAGCTTCCACTTGATAGAGAGGTCCCGAAACGGCGTCATTTCAGTTCCCTCGGTCCGCCGGACCGGCCCATACCACCTGGGCCAGTTTCAGCAGTTTGGAGCTGATCTTGACACCGGCCCGCTCGGCCGCGCCCACATTGATCTCCAGCCGGACCTTGTTCTCGTCCGTGGTAAAGCTGATCATTCCTCCGCGCTCGACGAACTGCTTTATTTCGCTCACCGTCAGCACGCTGCTGGAGGCCACAGAAAGCAGGATTTCTTCCAGGCGACCCTTCTCCGAGGAGGCAACAAACAGAATGTGGCAGCGCCCGGCGTCGGAAGCCTGGCTGATGCGCCGCACTATCACGTCCCGCCCGTTTACGGTCTTCCCCCGAAAGGTCTCGTCTATCGAGGAGCCGAAGGGGTCCTTGCCCAGGATCCCCACAATGATCGGGTTGCTGCCGTCGCCCAGCTTCTCAGCCGGCCACTCGACAAACTTCGCAAAATTAAACAGGAAGGCGGCTTTGACCTGGTATTCCAGCGCCGCTGGTTGGAAAAGCTCGTCCGCCCTCGCCCCGGTTGTCCAAGTTATGACGGCCAGAAGCACGGCGAATGCCCTGGCCGCCACCCGGGAGCCGACGCGAGTTCTAGCGGGCTGCTCCTCGGTGCTCAGAAGCGCCATGTCACCTTGCCGTAAACGCTGCGCCCGATTTCCGTCTTGCGGACCAGGACCTCGGAAATGAACTCGGCGTGCCGGTCGTTCAACAGATTCTGCAGCCCCAGGCTCAGGTCCACGTTTTCACCCAGGCGCCAGCCCAGCCGGGTATCGAGCCGCGCGTAGCTGGGGATTTGTAGTGCCTTCAGCGACTGCACTTGATAAAGCCCCGTGTCCCACTGGATGCGCCGGGTGAGATCGAGATAGGAGTGGATCTGGAACTGTTGTCGGGGAGTCTCGCCCCCGAGCGGGCGCGCCAGGAGCTGTCCGGCTGGCCCTTGGGGAAAAGCGGCCGAGTAGGCAGTGAAGCTGGCGCTCCATCTCCAGCGCTCAGCCGGACTCCAGCGGGCGGCAATCTCCGTTCCGTAAGTGCGGCCGCTGGTGGCGTAGTGGGGGTGCGCGGGAAGAACCAGATGAGGCGGAGCGGGGGTGCGCTCGGGGAGAGGCGCGTGTAGAGTCAACTGCGACAAGTGAGTATATTGGTTATAAAACGCAGCCAGGTCCAAGGAGACGCGGCTCGATGGCTGAAAGCGGTACCCGGCCTCGTAGGCCACCAGATCTTCATGCTCCTTGCCGCTTCCGATGAAGGCCACCAGGACCGGTGTTCCGCCGGGCCCGGGAAAAGCGGCCACGTTCAGCCGACCGTCCTGCTCGCCCCGGGAGGGCGTCCGAACCGCCCGAGCAACCGAGGCCCAGGCGGCATGGCGCTGGTGCGGGGTCCACAGCACCCGTAAGGCCGGTTGAATCTCAAACCCGGTGAAATCGTTGTGCTCGAACTTCGAGCCGACCGTGAGCCGCAGCCGCTCGGGAACGAGCGCGATCTCGTCCTGCACGAAAAAGCTATAGAGGCTCAGGCCGCGGCGCGCGGGCTGGAGCTTGGCCAATACTGTGTCCTCCGTGCGGTCAGTGGAAAAGCGGTATCCTAGCCCCCACACGATTTCATGCCGCGAAGACAGCGTGAACCGGTGCTGGAGGTCGAAATCGACCGTGTTGCGGGTTTCGCCGATCACAGCGTCACGCCGTTGATAACGGTCGTAGTAGAATTGCACCTTTGCCTCCGACCGGCTCGAGAACCGGCGTCCCCAGCGGGTCAGCAGGTCGCTGCCGCTCGCGGCAACGTGGTCGTCGAAGGTTTGCGAATACGGCGGTTCGAGGGAAAAGGCCGTCAGGGTCTGGCCGTTGCGCCCGCCGTAGAGATCCCCTTCGAGAGTCAGGGAATCCTGCTCCGTGAGCTCCCAATCCATCCGGAATCCGCCTCGCAAGGCGTGCCAGTCGTCCGCCGCCGGCGAGCCTGATTCGGTCAAGAGGGCGCTGCGCCGGAAAAATTTCGAGTAGACGCGATAATAGCCCTTGGCGCCGAGCGGGCCGCCGTAGCGGGCGCTTCCAAACCCGCCCTCCTCGTTCCCGCCGCCGATGGTCGCCAGCCCGCCCTGCGTCTCCCGGGAATGCTTACTGATAATATTTATGACGCCGTTGACCGCGTTGGCGCCCCACACGGTCGCTCCCGGCCCGCGGATCACTTCGATCCGCTCAACGTCCTCCAGCATCAGGTCCTGCGAGTCCCAGTAAACCCCGGAGAACAGCAGCGAATACACGCTCCGGCCGTCGATCAGCACCAGCATCTTGTTACTGTACTGGCCGTTGAACCCGCGGGAGCTGATGGCCCACTTGTTCGAGTCGACGCGGGCCACATCCAGCCCCGGCGCCAGGCGCAGCGCTTCCGGAATGCTGGTCGCCCCGGAGCGGCGGATGTCTTCCAGCGTGATCACGTAGACGGCCGCCGCCGCTTGGGATAGCTTCTGCCCTTTTCTCGCCACCGAGGTGACCTCGATATTGGCCAGCTCCTCCAGGCTCATCTCGGTCAGGTCTGGGTATGGCCGCGGCGCCTGTGGCGGGCGCTCCGCCCAACCCGGTGGCACGGCGCATCCGAGAAACAGCAGAATCACGGAACGAAGTTTCAAAATGAACCTCCCGGCAAGGCTCCCTATCCTGCCTATCGGCAACAAAGCAGAGGAGCTTCACGGGCGGCTGCCGTCCCCTGGGTCCGCCTCATGTACCATAAGGATATGAACAAGACCCTCCTTGCTTCCTTGGGCCTGGGGCTGGCGGCGGCAGCGGGGATCGTGGGCCTGATCGTGCTCAAGCAGCGTGGCGCCACGCCGGACCTGGTAGGCCAGATCACCGCTGTGCGCACCCTGGGCATGGATGCCTCGAGCTCGGTGGCCATCGTCGATTTTCAATTCACCAACGAAAGCCGGTTCCCGTTCATCGTAAAATCGTGCGAGATGTCGGTGGTGGACTTGAAAGGAGAGACGCAGACGGGTCAGGTCGCCGCCGCCGGCGACGCCAATCAGCTCTTCGATCTTTTCCCCGCCCTGGGCTTGCGAACCGGAGAGCCGCTGATCATCAAGACCAGGATCGCTCCGCACGGCTCGCGCAAAGCTATGCTCACGGCGCGCTTTGAAATTCCCAAGGCCGAGCTCGACGCTCGCCAGAAGATCATCCTGACCATTACGGAAGTGGATGGGGCGGTTTCCCAACTGTCGAAGTGACCGAGTCCGACTGCGGGGCGACTTTGAGCGGCTCGTTTAGAAACCGGACCAGCGGCAGCATGCCGCGAAACAGAGTCACCAGCGTGGGCAGCAGCTTGGGACTTTCGGCGAGCTCCGGCGGGCGAGACACGTCAGCCAGGAATTGCTTGTACCGCAGCAGGTCCGCCGCCGGGTGGTCGGCCGGAAAGCCCTTCGGCGCGCGGGTCAGCCTGGCGCCCCACACTTCGCCGAACAGCCGGTTGAATTCCGGCGCCTCGATGAGGGAGCGGAATTTCTTGTGATGCCCGGCGATGTGCTGGCGAATGGCCAGCAGCTCCGCCGCGCCCGGCATGTAAATGCCGCCGGCGATCTCCACCTCGTTAGGCGACACGTGAAAGTACAGCCCCCCGCAGTTGTGCCTCTTCATGACGCGCGGATTGAACACCGCCGCGATGTGAGTCTTGTAAGGCGACTTGTCCGGGCTGAAGCGGACGTCCCGGTAAATGCGGTAAATGGCCCGTGCCGGATCCCACGACATTTCCGGGGCAAATGGTTTCATCTCCCGCCCCAGCGCCAGAACCAGCTCCACCATCGGCGCCTTTACCCCTTGCTCGTAGATGTGCTTGTGCTCGAGGAACCATTCGCGGTTGTTGTTCCGCTTCAGGCTGCGCAAGAACTTCAAAGCTTCGGGAGGAAATCCCGGAAACGTGGCGGTCATGTTGCTATCATACTGCCATGCACGCGCTGCTTTTGGCCGGTCTCCTGCTGGCTCTTCAGCCGGGCGGCGTCGCGACGCAAACTTCGGCCTTTCCCCAAGTCGTCAAGAATCGCAGCCCTCTGCCCGCGAACGCCTTCTATCCGCTGCCCCCCACCTCCGTAAAGCCCCGGGGCTGGCTGCGTCGCCAGTTGCAAATCCAGGCGCAGGGGCTAAGCGGCCACCTGGACGAGTTCTGGCCCTCCGTGGGACCGGACAGCGGCTGGCTGGGCGGAAGCGGCGAGAGCTGGGAGCGCGGCCCTTATTACACCGACGGCTTGGTCCCCCTGGCGTACCTGCTCGATGATCCCAAGCATATCGCCAAGGCCAAGAAATGGGTGGATTGGACCCTGAGCCATCAGCGGCCGGACGGCTCGATCGGCCCCGCCAAGAACACCGACTGGTGGCCGAACATGGTGATGCTTAAGGCCCTGACCCAGTACCAGGAAGCCACGGGCGACCCGCGCGTGATCCCGCTGCTCGAGCGCTATTTCCACCACCAGGCCGCCCTTCTCCCAGAGCGTCCGCTCAAAGAATGGGCCGTTTACCGCTGGGCAGACGAAGTGCTGAGCGTCTTATGGCTGTACAACCGCAACGGCGATCCGCGCCTGCTCGACCTGGCGCGCGCCATCCACGACCAGGGCTTCGACTGGAAGAGCCACTTCGCCAATTTTGAGTTTCCATACAAGGTTTTCAAGCCGCAGGCCCAGCTGAAGACCCACGTCGTGAACAACGCCATGGCGCTGAAGACCTCGGCTGTCTGGTCGCTGGTCTCCGGCGACCGGTCCGACCGCGAGGCCATCTATAATCAGCTGCGCGAGATGGACCGCTATCACCTGCTGCCGAACGGCGTGCATAGCGGCGACGAGCATTACGCCGGCCTCGACCCCTCCCAGGGCACGGAACTCTGCGCCGTGGTGGAGGCCATGTTCTCGCTCGAGCAGCTCACGGCCATTTTGGGCGACCCCGCCTTCGGCGACCGTCTGGAAAAGCTGACCTTCAATCCTTTGTCCGGGACCTTCAGCGGAGACATGTGGGCGCACCAGTACGACCAGCAGCCCAACCAGGTGCTTTCCAGTATCTACCCGCGCCGGTGGGCGTCGAACGGACCGGAGTCGAACCTGTTCGGGCTCGAGCCGAACTTCGGCTGCTGCACCTCCAACCTGCACCAGGGCTGGCCCAAGTTCACGGCCTCGCTGTGGATGGCGACGCCCGACGACGGCCTGGCCGCCGTGGCCTATGCCCCGAGCGAGGTAAGGGCGCCTGTCAAGGGTGGCGTGCTTGTCGCCATCACAGAAGACACGGAGTACCCTTTTCGGAACAAGATCCGATTCACCGTGAAACCGCAAAGCCCGGTGACCTTCCCGCTGCGGCTTCGGATTCCCTCCTGGACCCAGGGCGCCGCGCTCACTGTGAACGGGACACGCCAACCGGCGGCCGAAGCGGGCCGATTTCATAACATGGAGCGCGAATGGAAGAGCGGCGACGTGGTAGAGCTGACGCTGCCCATGCGCGTCCGGGCGACGCACTGGTATCGAAACTCCGTGGCGCTGGAGCGCGGCCCGCTGGTCTTTTCTTTGAAGATCGGCGAGGACTGGCGCAAGATCCGCGACAAAGCGCCCGCTGCCGACTGGGAGGTCCATCCCACCACGCCCTGGAACTATGGCCTGATCCTCGACGCCTCGAACCCCGAGCGCTCCGTCGAGGTGGTCGAGAAACCCCTGGGCGAGTTTCCGTTTACGCCCCACGGCGCCCCGGTGGAACTGCGCGTGAAGGGCCGCCGGATTCCGGAATGGACGATATTCGAAGGCTCCGCCGGCCCGCTGCCGCAAAGCCCGGTCTCAAGCCGGGAGCCGGTCGAGACCCTCTCGCTCATTCCTTACGGCTCGGCGAAGCTGCGCATCACGGCGTTTCCACAGGTGGGAGAGTGAAGTCAGGCTACCTGGGTAGCCCGCCCTCGGTCATCGCCCGCGGATCGAGGAGCCGGTCCAGCTCCGCTGCGCTCAGGTTCGTCATTTCAGCGGCCACTTCTTTGACCTTACGTCCCTCGGCATAGGCCCGCTTGGCGATCCTGGCGCCCATTTCGTAGCCGATTACCGGATTCAATGCCGTCACCAGAATCGGGTTGCGGTCAACCAGATCCGCGACGCGAGCTTCGTTGATAACGAAGCCGGCGATCGCTTTCTCGGCGAGCAGCGCCGCCGCCCGGGCCAGCAGCGTGATGCTCTGGAGCAAGTTGTAAGCGATCACGGGCAGCATCACGTTGAGCTGGAAATTGCCAGCCTGGCCGCCGATCGTGATCGTCACGTCGTTGCCCATCACCTGGGCGCAAACCATCGCCACCGCCTCCGGGATCACCGGGTTGACCTTTCCCGGCATGATGCTCGAGCCGGGCTGCAAGTCGGGCAGGGCGATCTCGGCAAGTCCCGCCTGGGGGCCGCTGTTCATCCAGCGCAAGTCATTGGCGATCTTCATCAGCGCCACGGCCACGGCCTTGAGCTGGCCGCTCAATTCCACGGCCGTATCCTGGCTGCTGAGGCTCGCAAAATAATTCGTGCTGGCGACAAACGGCAGGCCGGTCTTCTCCGCCAGCTTCGTCGCGACGCGGCGGCCGAATTCCGGATGCGCGTTGACGCCGGTGCCGATGGCTGTACCGCCCAGGGCCAGCTCGGCCAGCCGCGGCGGCGTCGATTCCAACCGCGCTAGGCCCAGCCCGATCTGCGCGCTCCAGCCGCTCAGCTCCTGTCCCACGCGGATCGGCAGGGCGTCCATCAGATGAGTCCGGCCGGTTTTGACGACGTGGTCGAGTTCCGCCGCCCGGCGGTCGATCACCACCCGCAGGCGTCGCAGCGCTGGAATCAAGTGCCCGTTCGCTTCCAGGTAGGCGCTCAGGTGGATCGCCGCCGGGATCACGTCGTTCGACGACTGGCACATGTTGACGTGGTCGTTGGGATGCACCTTGCGCCCGAGCTTTCGCGAGGCCAGCGTGGCAATCACCTCGTTGGCGTTCATGTTGGTGCTGGTTCCCGAGCCGGTCTGGAAAATGTCGAGCGGGAAATGAACGTCGTGCAGGCCGTCCTCCACCTCCTTCGCCGCTTGTTCGATCACCTCCGCCAGGGCGGGCTCAAGCAGGCCCAGGTCCCGGTTCACCGCTGCCGCGGCGCCCTTGATCATCCCCAGCGCTCGCAGAAAAGGCCGGGGAAATCGGAGCCCACTGATCGGGAAATTCTCGACGGCCCGCTGCGTTTGCGCGGCGTAAAGCGCGTCAGCCGGAACGCGCACCTCCCCCATGCTGTCCCGCTCGATCCGATGCGCCTGGTCTGTCATTGGGCCCTCCTTGTCATTCGATGATAACAGCTTGACCCGCGTCCCCCGGCGTGCTACACCATCGAGCAAGATGGAACTTTCTCGGAGGGGGTTCCTGCGCGCTGCTTCGAGCGGCGCGGCGCTGACGACTGCCTTCGGCTTCGACGCGCGACCGGCCCTGGCCCAAGCCCGCGAACTGAAGATCTCCCGCACCACCCAGACCCATAGCATCTGCCCGTATTGCGCCGTTTCGTGCAGCGTTATCATTCATACCCTTGGCGACAAGGCGCGCAACGTGACGCCTACGGTGGTGCACGTCGAAGGCGATCCCGACAGCCCCATCAACCGAGGCACGCTTTGCTCCAAGGGCTTATCGCTCAAGCAATTCGTGGTGAACGATCAGCGCCTCACCCGTCCGCTCTACCGTGCTCCCGGAGCGAGCGACTGGAAGCCGATCTCGTGGGAAGAAGCGCTGGACCGCATGGCGCGCCTCATCAAGACGACGCGCAACGCGGGCTTCGAGGAGAAGGACGGGCAGGGCCGCCTGGTGAACCGCCTGACGAATATGGCCATCATCGGCGGCTGCACCGATACCAACGAGATCAACTACCTGCTTGGCAAGTTCCGCTTCGCCCTCGGCGTGCTGGCGTATGAAAACCAGGCCCGTCTTTGACACGGCCCCACGGTGGCCAGTCTGGCCGCTACCTTCGGCCGCGGGGCGATGACCAACGGCTGGACCGACATCGCCAACGCCGACGTCGTGCTGGCCATGGGAGGGAACCCAGCCGAGAACCATCCCGTCGGCTTCCGCTTCGTCATGGAAGCGAAACGAAAGCGCGGCGCCAAGCTGGTCTCCGTCGATCCGCGGTTCAACCGCACGTCAGCGGTGGCCGATTCCTACACGCCCATTCGCGCTGGCAGCGACATCGCTTTTCTTGGCGGCCTAATTCACTACACCTTCAGCCACAGCCTCGAGCAGCGCGAGTACCTGCGGGTCCACACCAACGCGCCGTTCCTCATCCGCGAAGGCTTCGGTTTCGACGAAGGGCTTTTTTCCGGCTGGGACGAAAGCAGGAAGGCTTACGATAAGTCGAGCTGGGGTTACGAGCTCGACTCCCAGGGCTACGCCAAGATCGACCCGGCCGTGGAGCATCCCCGGTCGGTCCTGCAGCTCCTGAAGAAACACTACTCCCGCTACACGCCGGAAATGGTGTCGCGCATCTGCGGCTGCACGGTCGAGGAATTCGAGAGAGCCGCTGCCATCGTCTGTTCCACCGGCAAACCGGACCGCCAGGGCACGATCATGTACGCCCTCGGCTGGACCCACCACAGCCACTCCGTACAATTAATACGTACGGCGGCCATCCTGCAGCTCATCCTAGGCAACATCGGGATGCCCGGCGGCGGCGTCAACGCTCTGCGCGGGCACTCCAACATTCAGGGCGCCACCGACATGGGAGGCTGGAACACGTTGCCCGGCTATCTGAAGGTGCCGCACGCGGACCAGGCCTCGCTCAAGAATTACCTGGAACAGAACACCCCCAAACCGTTGCGACCCAACTCGCTCAATTACTGGTCGAACACGCCCCAGTTCGTGGTCAGTTTGCTCAAGGCCTACTACGGCGAGCGCGCAACCAAGGGGAACGACTACGGCTACCGCTGGCTTCCCCGACTCGGCGAGACGGACAACCTCTCCTGGGGCTACATCTTCGATGGCATTTACGCCGGAAAGATGGAGGGCCTCGTCTCGTTCGGGATGAACCCCGTGGCTAACGGGCCGAACACGCACAAGATGCTGGCCGGCCTGGCGAAGCTGAAGTGGCTCATCGTGGCCGACTGCTTCGAGACCGAAACGGCTGCGTTTTGGAACGCCCGTAAGCTGGCGGACAAATATTACTCTTCCGCGCCGGACCCGGCCCAGATCCAGACAGAGGTTTTCCTTCTGCCGACGGCGTGTTTTGCCGAAAAAGACGGTTCCTTCGTCAACTCCTCCCGCTGGGCGCAATGGAAGTACGCGGCGCTCGATCCGCCGGGCGAGGCCCGCCGGGACCAGGACATCATCGCCGGGCTTTTTTTGAAAATTCGCGCGCTCTATGAAAAAGAGGGGGGCCGCGCGCCCGAGCCGCTGCTCGCCATGGCGTGGAACTGGCAGAACCCGGCTACGCCCTCCCTCGCCGAGGTGGCGCAGGAGATCAACGGCCGGGATGCCAACGGGCAGCAGCTCGCCGGCTACGCGGCGCTGAAGGCCGACGGCTCGACCGCTTCCGGCAACTGGCTCTACGCCGGCTCTTTCACCGAGGCCGGCAACCAGATGGCGCGGCGCGGGCTCGAGGACCCCACGGGGCTGGGCCTCTATTCGAACTGGGCCTGGAACTGGCCCGCCAACCGCCGCATCCAGTACAACCGGGCCTCGGCTGACGCCGCCGGCAAGCCTTGGGATCCGTCGCGTGCGCCGCTGCGCTGGAACGGGAAAACCTGGTCCGGCGACGTGCCCGACTACAAGGCCGACGCCGGGCCGGAGCTCGGCGCTTTCATCATGCTGCCGGAGGGCGTGGCCAAGCTCTTTGCTACCGATTTCGTCGAGGGGCCGTTTCCGGAGCACTACGAGCCGGTCGAATCACCGGTCGAGAACATTCTGCATCCCAAAGTCAGCGCCAATCCTTTGGCCAAGATTTTCCACAGTGACATTGACCGCCTCGGCGCCCCGGAAGAGTTTCCCTACGTGGCCACGACTTACCGGCTCACCGAGCATTTCCATTACTGGACCAAGCACCTGGCCCCTAACTCTCAATTGCAGCCGCATTTCTTCGTGGAGATTCCCGAGGCGCTGGCGCGCGAGAAGAGCATCCGCAGCGGCGATTGGGTCCGTGTTCGCTCGGCACGCGGGAAGGTCGAGGGACGCGCCATGGTCACCCGGCGCATGCGTGGATTGAAAGTCGCCGGCAAGACGGTCTACCAGATCGGCCTGCCGATTCACTGGGGCTTCATCGGCCGCGTCACCGGCCCCCTGGTCAACAACCTGAGCCCGGCCGTGGTTGATCCCAACGCGGGAACCCCGGAGTACAAAGGCTTTCTCGTGAACCTCGAGAGAGTGGGGGAGAAAGCGGAACCCGAGAAGGTATGAACACGACACTGGTGAAAGCCATCTCGGCCTCTCCCGCTCCGGGGCCGCCCTTCGGGCCCGGCGCGGCCAAGCAGACCCACACCGTCGCCAAGCTGATCGACACCACCACTTGCATCGGCTGCAAGGCGTGCGAAGTGGCCTGCCAGGAGTGGAACGACCAGCCGTTCTTGATCGGCGCCTTCGAGGGCACTTACCAGACCCTGACCGACCTGACCCCGAGCTTTTGGAACCTGATCAAATTCAACGAGGCCGAGCAGGAAGGCCACTTGCTGTGGCTGATGGCGAAGTACCAGTGCATGCACTGCGTGGACCCCGGCTGCCTGAAGGCCTGCCCGGCGCCGGGGGCCATCGTCCAGTACACGAACGGCATCGTCGATTTCAACGCCGAAAACTGCATCGGCTGCGGCTACTGCATGACCGGCTGCCCGTTCGACGTCCCGAAGCTGCATCCCAGAACCAAGAAAGTCCAAAAATGCACGCTCTGCTCCGATCGCGTCAGCGTCGGCCTGGAGCCGGCCTGCATCAAGGCCTGCCCCACGAATTGCCTGAGCTTCGGGACCCGCGAGGACCTGCTGGCTAAAGCCGAAGCGCGGGTGGAGGCGCTGAAGGACGAAGGCCGCAGCGAATCCGGCATTTACAACCCGCCCGGCGTCGGCGGCACACACGTCGTTTATGTGCTGGCTCATGCCGACCACCCGGAAAACTACGGCCTGCCCCGCGATCCCGCAATCCCCTGGACCGTGGCGCTGTGGAAAGGCCCCCTGAAGTGGCTAGGAAACCTGGTCCTGCTGGGCGGCATCCTCGGTACCTTCTTCCACTACGTGCGCTACGGTCCTAGACGGTATAAAGATGAGACTGGATGAGCCGAAAGTAGACCGTTTCAACGTCGTCGAGCGCGTAACCCATTGGCTGGTGGCGCTGAGCTTCCTCTATACCACGCTGACCGGCCTCGCGCTGTGGTCGCCGAGGCTCTACTGGCTGGCTGCGGTGTTTGGAGGCGGGCCCACGGTGCGCGGCTGGCATCCCTGGGGCGGCGTGGCCTTTGCAGCCTTCTTCGCTTTCATGTTCCGGGCCTGGAATCGGCAGATGCGGCTCGAGCAAGATGACCGCCGCTGGCTGCGCCTGGCCCACCGCTACGCCGTCCACAATGAAGAGGGCCTGCCCGAAGCCGGCCGCTTCAACGCTGGGCAGAAGTCCCTGTTCTGGATACAGGCAGCCGGAGCCGTAGTGCTCATTTCAACCGGCGTAGTGCTGTGGTGGCCAGAGACGATGCCACGAGCGCTGCGCTTGACGGCCATCCTGCTCCATCCCGTCGCCGCCGTGGTCGCCATCGGCGGGCTCATCGTCCACATTTACATGGGCACGGCCGCCGTGCCGGAAGCCTTCCGAGGCATGATCCAAGGCTGGGTGCGGCCAGGCTGGGCCGCGTCCCACCACCCGAAGTGGTACCGGGAAGTAACTCGCCGCTGAGCCTCGCAAAACCGCTATAACAAAGACATGTGGGCCCGACGCGCCACCCGCGCCCGGCTGCTCGCCGCGCGCTACCCGGCATCACGCGAGATACTCATCTTCTACGCCGGTTTGGCCGAGTGGCAGGGCGAGGCCGCCGCTCGCGCCGTCTCACCTCATGAGCTGTTGCCCGGCCTGGTGGAACTGGTCCTTCGCACGGGCCCGACGGTCCTGCAGCAAGCCGCGAGCGGGCTGCTCGGACTGCCCGAACTGGATGCCCCGCCGCCACTGGATTTCTTCGCCCGCGCCGCGCGGCAACCGCTTGCAGCCGCGCAGCAGATAACCGCCGCGACAGCCGAGGCCATTTCTCCCCGCTGTTCCTGGTGCGGGCAGCCGCCGCAAGCCGGCGCGCTGCGGCCCGAGGGCGACGGGCTCGCGCTCGAGCTGGTCTGCTCGCTGTGCTTCCGCCGGTGGCTGTTTCCGCGCCTGCGTTGTCCCGCCTGCGGCGAATCCGCCGAGGGGCGCCTGGTCCTGTATTCCGCCCCGGAGTTCGAGCACCTGGGCCTCGAAGCCTGCGAAACTTGTCATACCTATTTACAGTTAGTGGATCTCCGCCGCGACACTGCACAATCCAGGGTTCGTATTTATTCCCGTAGGCGAGCTTGACCGTGTAGCGAGGCTCGGGTTGTGCCGCCCCGGCTTGCGCAAAGTACGGGATGCTTGGCTGCCTTCGCAGCCCGTCAACCACCCGGCTATGCGGAAGCGGCACGTGGATCTCCTGGGGAAACACCTCTGCGATGGATCCTCGAAGATACCCAGGTCCGGTGTACTTTCTGCTCTTGTCTTCCAACTTTCTTTCGTAAACCAGGCGAGCCACGCCCCGGGCAATGATGACCCTCCTGGAATCGGGATATTTTTTTCGAAGCAAAGACGGGTCCCTGGCCACATCAACGGCGAAAAGTCTGGTATGCGTTCGCCGTTCGCGCTCCAGATTCTCTCTGGCCTTGGTCGAGGCTTCGGGTGTCGTCGCACTCTGGATCTCCGCTTCCTGGTTGTTGAGCCACGCTTGCCAGGGTGCGCCCTCATACTCCATCGCGACGAAGACCTCTCGGGGAGGAACATTTCTGTAACGCGCCTCCCCCTCGGGATCGGTCGGCGGAAGCCGGCAGTCAAAACCGATCTCTTCGAGCTTTGCCTGGTTGAACCACCCGGGACCGGCCTCGAACTTGTGACTCTGGAACGGGCCTGTGTCTTGGCAGTCCAGCGACAGCGAAAGCCCGGTGTTCTGTTCCGGCATGGGAGGAAGGGTCAGTTCCCTCTCCGTGAGCTCCACCGTAGCCGACGGTTCCCCGGAACGGTTGCCGGCGACTCCCAGCAGGACCAAAGCGTCAGTGGCCAGGACCAGGGCCGCAGCGAGAGCCAAGCCAGGGCGAATCATACCGGTCGCCTCTCCTGTGCGCGAGCGCGGAGTCTATGGAAAACAGCCAGCAGCAACACGGCGATGGCGCCGATCAACAGAAAAAACAGATATCTCGGCATCCAGTCCCACCACCAATCCACGAACCGGGACAAGAGCAAGATGGCGAAGAAGGCGGCGCCGAGATTGACCGCGGCGGCCGTGTGGCGGGAGATGCCCAGCCAGATCGCCAACCCGGCGGCGGCGAAACCGGCCAACTGGTAAATCACTTCGATGCGCTTCACTCGCAGCGGCAGATAACTGAGCCCCCCACTATTGGAGAGGATCAGGAGGGCGAGAAAGACCGACAGCAATCCGATCAGCCGGTACACTGCGGAGAAATCTTCGGTCCCGCGGCGCTTCACCACCATGGGAACGGCGAGTAGCGCCAGGCCGGCGGGGATGACGTTCTCCGGACGCGCCCCGAACTCCTGCCAGGAGTAACCGCTCCAGGAGGCTATCGTCGCAGCCCCGTAAACCAGCAGGCAAAGCAGGCCGGCGGCCA
>JACQDG010000469.1 GCA_016201185.1 Acidobacteriota bacterium
GAGTTCGAGCTGCTGTTTGCCGTACGCGACCCGGCCGACCCAGCCATAGAAGAGATCCGGAGGCTGGCGGCGGAGTTTCCTGAGAAGCGCATCGAGGTCTTCATCACCGACCGGGAGTTCGGCCCCAACGACAAAGTCAACGGTCTGGCCCGGCTGCGCGCCGAGTGCCGCCACGAGGCGCTGGTCATCGACGACAGCGACATCCGGGTCGGCCCGGACTATCTTCGGCGCGTAGTCGCTCCGCTTGCCGATCCGTCGGTGGGTCTGGTCACCTGCTTGTATCGGGGCGTGCCGGGGGGCGGGCTGCCCTCGTTGCTGAAAGCGCTTTGGCTTTCGACGGATTTTCAGGTGGGTGTCATGGTCGGCCGCCTGCTGGGTGTTCCGTTCGCTCTGGGCGCTACCGTCGTTGTGCGCCGCGAGCAACTGGACCGGGCGGACGGCTTTCCCGCGCTCGCCCCTTATCTGGCCGACGACTACCGGCTCGGCCAGGCGATCAACGAGCTTGGCGCCCGCATCGTCCTTTCCGATTACGTGGTGGAAACCGTGCTGACGGGGGAATCCTGGCGAGCCTCCTGGCGCCACCGGATCCGCTGGAACAAAACGGTGCGAGCCTGCCGGCCCGGCGGCTATTTCGGCCTGCTTCTGACCTTCATGGTTCCCCTCAGCCTGGCGGCTCTGGCGGTGGCGCCTACGTGGTGGCCGCTGGCGGCGGCCGGCCTGGGGCTGCGCCTGGCGGCGGCTCTGGCTGTCGGCGCGGGACGGCTCAAAGATCCGCTGGTTCCTCGCTATATCTTTCTGCTACCTGCTGCCGATTTCTTGAGTTTCGCTTTATGGCTGGCCGGCTTCTTCGGCCGTCAGGTCGTCTGGCGGGGGAGCCGGTTCCAACTCGAACCCTCCGGCCGCCTGAAGCGGATAACCTAGGTCTCCTGGCGCAGTTCCTCCAGAATCTCGCCGGCCACGGCGCGCGCCCTGCCAAGCTCGCTGATCTCGAAACTGATGGCCCCCACACGGGCATGGCCCCCGCCGCCGTAACGCTCGCAGATGGTCGCCAGGTTGTGCTTCGGCTCCCGCGGCGCCCAAGGGTTCGATCCCACCGAAACCTTGGTGCGGTAGCTCGAGGTGCTCACCGAGACGGTGTAGACGCTCTGGGGGAAAAGGTAGTAAGGAATGAACTTGTTGTAGCCCTCGTGACCCGCCCCTGCCACATCGAAAAACACAACATGCCGGTCGTAGCGGGCCCGCTCGCGGATCAGGTCAATCGACTCCAGGTGCCTGCGGTAGAGGGGCTCGAACAGGGTCTGGATCTCCGGCTCGCTGGCGATGTGCTCCAGCCGGCGCCGGGCCATCCATTGGATTATTTTGCGGCCTACGTTCCCGTCGCTCCCCTCGATCACCAGGGTCAGCTTCATGGCCGGCGCGCCCATTTCCACGGCGGTTCGGGCGTCAGGGTATTGCGCCCCGTCGATGATGTCCGCCCACTCGATCAGCTCGCCGAGCTCGGGCAATTTCACGCCGAACTTCTCCTCGGCGACGGTGGCCAGGAACTTGGTGCAGGACTTGTAGGTCGGATCGTAGAACTTGCGGCCGCTCGAGTCGCGGCGGAAGTGCTCCGCGTCCTCGGGGCTCAAAAAGGCGCTCTGGTGATGGTCGAACCACCAGGTCACGCGCGGGGAGCTCGAGTACTTGAAATCGACGATGACGTTTTCGTCCCCGTCAAACAGGCTTTCATCGAACAGTTGGGAGGCCTTGTAAGCCAGCCCCGTGCAGACGAACTCCGCGCTGGGATCCTCGATGCGGCGGAAAAACACGGAGAACACCGCCGCCGTGGCCACCCCGTCAAAGCACCGGTCGTGGTAGAAAAGTCGAACGCGCATGGCGCTGCGCCCCGCTCACCGGGGAAAACCGTATAGGATGACGCAGAGGGCAGGGAAAGATCAAGTGGCAAGTTTGTTAATGACGCGCCGCCCTCAGTCCCCGGCGCGTTCCACCTGGACCAGGGCGCTGTAGAAGGTCGCGCCGCCGCCCAGGTCGGTCAGCCGCTGCGAGGTGAGCACGTTCACGTTGTGGCCGTCGGGCGAGCGCTTGTTCCAGCGCACGGACTCGGCGCAGACGACGCCACGTGACACGCTCGGGCCCACCGAGGCCAGCAGGCGGCAACTGCCGCGGTCGTTGAACACTCGCACCAGGTCGCCGTCCGCTATTCCTCGCGCGGCCGCATCCGCGGCGTGGATTTCGATCCGCGAGCCAGCGTCCGCTCCGCAAGCCACATTGCTGAAAGTGGAGTTGATCAGGTCAGAAGCCTTGGGCGAAATCAACTCCAGCGGGTAGCGGGCGCGCAGGCCGGCGTCGCCGAACCGCGATTCCACGGGCGGCTCATAAGCGGGCACCGGATCAATCCCCAAGCGGGCAAGGCCGTCGGCCCGCAGCTCGCATTTCCCGGAAGGCGTCTCGAATCCGCCGTTGGCGAATGGCAGGAAAGGTGTGCCCGGTTCGGAAACCCGCAGCCGGACCGAGTGCTCCCGGTCCAGTTGGCGGAGCGTGATGCCCTTCACCCACGGGTGCTCCGATTCGAGCAGCCCGCGGATCATGTCGTCCTCAGTTTCCTCGAAGCAAGACTCGGTGAAGCCCATGCGACGCGCCAGCCGCCGGAACAGCTCCACGTTGGGGAGCGCCTCGCCGAGCGGGGCGATGGCCGGCCGCGCCAGTTGCAAATGATAGTGGCCGTAGGCGAAGTACAGGTCGGTCTGCTCAAGGAAGGTCGGGGCCGGCAGCAGGATGTCGGCGTAGTCGGCCGTATCGGTCTGGAACTGCTCGCTCACCACGGTAAACAGATCTTCGCGCCGCAGGCCGCGCAGCACGCGGTTCTGGTCCGGGGCCACGGCGGCCGGGTTGGAGTTGTAAACGAACAGGGCCTTGACCGGGGGGGAGTCCAGCTCCAGCAGCGCCTTGCCCAACTCAACCATGTTGATGGTGCGCGGCATGCGGCCGAGCGGGGAGCGCAGGCACAACTCGGGCATCTCCAGCTTGTCGCGCCGGAGGCGGAAGCCTCCGCTGGTCGAAAGCTGCAACCCACCGCCCGCCTCGCGCCAGGAGCCGGTGATGGCCGGCAGCATGGCGATGGTGCGTACTGCCATGCCGCCGCGCTCGCTGCGCTGCAAGCCGTAGTTAAGGCGGATCGCCGCCGGGCGCACGGTGGCGTATTCGCGCGCCAGCCGCACGATGTCCGCCGCCGCGATCCCAGTGAGCTGCGCCACCCGCTCCGGCGGATACTCCTTCGCCCGCTCCCGCAAGTCTTCGAAGCCCAAAGTGTAGCGGGCCACGTAATCGGTGTCCTCGAGACCTTCGGCGAGAATGACGTGCATCATTCCAAGCGCCAGGGCTGTGTCACTGCCGGGCAAAATCGGGATGTGCCAGTCGGCCGCCTGGCCGGTGCGGTTCAGGTGCGGATCGATGACATAAAACCGGGCGCCCTTGCGGCGCGCCTCTACGATGAACGGCCAGAGATGCACGTTCGTGCCTTTGACGTTCGCGCCCCAGGCCAGGATAAGCTTGGCGTGGACGAATTGCTCCGGCTCGGTTCCCACCCGCACACCCTGGGTGGAGGAGAGGCCCACCGCGCCCGCCTCCGCGCATATGGTCCGCGCCAGTAGCGAAGCGCCGAAGCGATGAAAGAAACGGCGGTCCATGCCCGAGCCGTTCAGATACCCCATCGTGCCGCCGTAGCTGTAAGGGAGGACCGCTTCCGGCCCGAACTCGGCGGCGATGGCTTCGAGCCGGGCGGCGATCGTGTCCAGCGCTTCGTCCCAACTGATGCGCTCGAACCGCCCTTCGCCCTTGGCGCCTGCGCGCCGCATGGGATAAAGCAGCCGCTCGGGCGAGTAGACCCGGTCCAGGTAGCGGGCCACTTTGCCGCAGAGAAAACCGCGCGTCACAGGATGATCGGGGTTGCCGCGAATCCGCACCGCCCGGCCGTTTTCCACCTCCACCAAAACCGAGCAGGCGTCCGGACAGTCATGTGAGCAAACGGCATGAAGGGTCTGAGCCATTAGCTTTGATTATAGCCAGCCGAGCGGGCTGTTGGAGGCTTTTGCTATCGTACTTTCATGCGCAAATTTCTTTTCTGGATGGCGCTTTTAGCAGCGCCGGCCTGGGCTTCCGGGGAGCTTTCCAACCGGCGGGCGCCGGGTTTTTCCCTGATGGAGATTGCCACTCTCAAACAGCGCGACCTGGCCGACTATC
>JACQDG010000017.1 GCA_016201185.1 Acidobacteriota bacterium
GACGCAGACCGTTGGGAGGCCAGAGGCTTGGATCTGTTATGCCGGGAATTGAAGGAACAGGTGCTCCCCGACGGCGGTCATTTTGAGCGCTCGCCCTACTACCATCTCCGCATGACCCGCCTGGCGACCGAGGTGGTAGACCTGCTGGCCGCCTTTGGCCGCCCGGTGCCGCCTGAGCTGGCCGCCGCTGCCAGGAAAATGAGGCATTTCCATCTTGCTTTACGGCATCAAGACGGCGGCCTGCCCTTGTTCCACGACTCGCTCGGTTCCGACAGCGCCGAGCCGCCGGCCGCCGACGACGCTGCTTGTTCCTTCCCTGCCACCGGCTACTACCTGCTGGAAGGGCCGGAGGGTCGTTTGATTGCCGATTACGGCGCGCCGGGTGATTGCTACAATCCGGCCCACCAGCACGCCGGCATTTTTTCCTTCGAGATCTCCTGTGGCTCCAGGCGCGTGGTGGTGGACTCCGGGACCGAAACCTACGATCCCGGGCCCCGTCGCGACCGGCTGCGATCCACCGCCGCGCACAATACGGTCCGGGTCGACGGGCGCGATCAATTCCAAGTCTGGCACGGCTTCCGCGTAGGCCGTCGGGCCTGGGTTTCCGGGGTCGAAGAGCGCCACGAGCCGCACTTCCAGGCCCTCTCAGCCGTTCACAACGGCTATACCAGGCGGGGCGTCGACCATCGCCGCTCCATTGTCTATCTTCCTGGCGCCGGCTGGCTGATTGCCGACGATGTGACCGGCCGAGGCTCGCACCGGCTGGAAAGCTTCCTGCACCTGCATCCGGAAATTGCGGTGACGGTGGAAGCCGGGCGGGTTTCCCTGATGCCTCTAGGCTGGGTGGTGCTACCGTTCGGCCCGGCCACATCCTTCGAAATCATTCCTGATACCTATTCACCGGCCCCGGGCCGGGCCCAGCCTTCGGAAACTTTAGTCTTCCAGGCCGGACCCGGGCTGCCTTGTCGCTTTGGCTACTTCTTGGCGCCTCTTGCCTCCGCACGGCTGGTCTGGGACGGCGGAACCGGCTTTCGTATCGAAACCCCGGCCCGGGAATGGGCCTTACGCCTCGACCTCGACCTCATAAGCCTTGCTGGTCTCCGGGTGAGTTATAATTAAGCGCCCTCGATAAGCCCATGTCGAGTCTCATCTTCTTAGCGGGTGTTTCCTTCCTCATCTGCTTTTTCCTCACGCCGCTGGTTCGTAATTTCTTGAATCGCCGGGGTATTCTGGATCGTCCGGACAGCGGGCGAAAATTTCACGAGCGCCCGATCCCTCGCCTGGGCGGCGTGCCCATCGTGACGGCGGTGGTGGTGTCGCTGGCGGTTTTCTCCCTGGCGCCCTTGCCCGGCACGGCCGCCTTGCGAGGCCAATGGCCGATCCTGCTGCGGCTCCTGCCGGGCGCCGCGCTGGTTTTCCTGCTGGGCGTGGCCGATGACCTTTATGGCTTGCGGCCCTGGCAGAAGCTGGCCGGCGAAGTGGTCGCCGCCTGCTGGCTCTACTGGCAGGGCATCCGCATTCTCGATATCTTCGGTTTGAGCGCCGTCCACGCCCACTGGTTCAGCTTCCCGCTGACCTTGCTCTGGCTGGTCGGTTGCGCCAACGCCTTTAACCTGATCGACGGCATGGACGGGCTGGCCTCCGGCGTGGGCTTCTTCGCCACCTGCACCATGTTCGTGGCCGCCCTGCTGCAAGAGTCGGGCAAGGTGCTGGGCATCCTGACGGCCCCGCTGGCCGGCGCCCTGCTGGCTTTCCTGCGCTTCAATTTCAATCCCGCCTCCATGTTCCTGGGCGACAGCGGCAGCCTGACGATCGGCTTCCTGCTCGGCGCCTACGGCATTCTGTGGTCGCAGAAATCGGCCACCCTGCTGGGCATGACCGCGCCGCTCATGGCCCTGGCCTTTCCCATCCTGGAAGCCGGCATCTCGGTCTCCCGCCGTTTCCTACGCGGCGACCCCATCTTCGCCCCCGATCGCGGGCACATCCATCACCGGCTGATGGAGCTCGGCCTTACTCCGCGCCGCGCCGTTCTGCTGATCTACGCCATCACCAGCGTGTTCGCCATGGTCTCGCTGCTGGTGACCATGCCACAGTTCCGTTACGGCGGAGTGATCATCATCCTTTTCTGCGCCATCTCCTGGATGGGCGTCCAGCATCTCGGTTATGCCGAGTTTTCCGAGGCCCGCAAGGTTATTTTGAGCGGCACGGTGCGGCAGTTGATCGCCACGCAGACCAAGCTGCGCTCTTATCGCTACGCCCTGGAGCGGGCCGATTCGCTCCAGGAGTGCTGGACCCTGACCGTGGAGGCCATGCGCGATTTGGGCTTCGACCACGTGGAACTGGTTCTGCCCGGCCGGGCGCACTACCAGGCGCCGCTATACCCTGAGAATGAAACGGTGGCCCCGGGTCATTGCTGGACCCTGAAGATTCCCCTGGCCCGCTCGCTCGAAGAAGGTTGGATCGAGCTTTCCCGCCACATCGACCGCGGGGAGGGCTATCTCATGCTGCACGCCGTAGTGGAAACGGTGCGGGAAGTCTTTCCGCAGAAATTCCTGGAGCAGCCCCGGACAGTACCGGTAGGCAGCATGCGCTAACCGCCTGCTTACTTGCCGGCTTGGAAGTAAAGATCAGGATGTGCTGCATCGGCAGGAATTCCAGGGCCTGCTGGAACTTGAAGCCGAGCGGCTCGATCTCCGCCCGCGCTTCCGCGACGCTCATCTTGTGCAGCGGCAGGATGGGAATCGAGGGATCCTCCTTGCGGTACTCGATCAGCACCAGCCGCCCGCCGGGCTTCAGCGCCCGGCGAATGTGGCGCATCATGGCCTCCGGCTCCGACAACTCGTGATACACATCGACCAGTAGGGCCAGATCCAAAGCTCCTTCCGGCAGCCGCGGATCGTCCCTGGTTCCCAGGACCAGCTCCACATTGGTGACGTTGCGCTTCTTCAGGTTTTCCTCCAGTAGCTCGAGCATCTTCGGCTGGAGGTCCTCCGCAATCACCCTCCCTTTAGGTCCCACCCGTTTGGCCAGCCGCCACGTAAAATAGCCCACCCCTGCGCCCACGTCGGCCACCGCGGCGCCTTCCGGTATCTTTAACGCATCCAGGACTTTTTCCGGTTGCTCCGTCTCGTCGCGTTCCGGGCGCGTCAGCCAGTCGGCGTCGCTGCATACCGGCGCGATCTGGCGCTGACGCGCTGCTCGCTGGCCCCCGTCTTGCGCCGGAACAGGAAGAGCGGAGCTGCCCGTCCACGGGCCCGCTTGCACCAGAAGCGGTTGATGCCGGGCCTCAGGAGAGGCTAACAAGCACACGCCCAGAACGAGCAGGAGCGGTTGTCGCACAAAGATAGAGCGTAGCATGGGCGGAATGCGGATTTGGCCCCGATATAATGGTATTCCTCCATGTGCGGAATAGCGGGGTACTGCGGGCCGGCGAGCCGGTTTAACGAGGAAAGACTGCGAACGATTCTGCGAGCGATCGAGCATCGCGGGCCGGATGATCAGGGACTGTATACCGCGCCTGTGCCAGGCGTGGACCACAGTGGCCCGGATGCCCGCTTGTGGCTGGGGAGCTGTCGGCTGGCGATCCAAGATTTAACACCGGCGGGCCACCAGCCGATGGTGGATGCCGCCACGGGGAATGCCATCGCCTTCAACGGTGAGATTTACAACTTCCTTGAGCTCCGGGCCAAGCTGGAACACTCCGGAAGCCCATTTCAGTCCCGGTGTGACACTGAAGTGGCGCTGCGTTCCTGGTGCGCGCAGGGTTTGAAAGCGCTGGATGAATGGCGCGGCATGTTTGCCGCAGCCATCTGGGATGCCTGCCGGCAGGAACTGTGGTTGGTCCGGGATCAGTGGGGGATCAAGCCGCTCTACTACCGATGGGACGGGGAAGGAGTGGCCTTCTGTTCCGAGGTGCACGGGCTGCTGGCCGGAGGTGTCGCGCCGCGGCAACTGAGTCGCCGGGGCTTGGAGGACTTTTTACGCTTCGGAGCGGCGCAGGATCCGGTAACGATTATCGACGGGGTTTACGCCCTGCTGCCGGGACACGCTTTGCGATGGTCCCAAGGAAAGATCGAAATCCGGCGCTACGGGGAACAGCCGGGCCAAGGTGATGGCGGAGGCGAGGGGCTGGCGCCCGGGGCGGTGGAAACGATGCTGCGGGAGATCGTTCGGCAGCAGCTCATCAGCGATGTGCCGGTGGCGGTATTCCTGAGCGGAGGGGTGGATTCGAGCGTGGTAGCAGCCCTGGCCCGCCAGGAGGCGGGAGCGGGCGTGAATACCGTGTCAGTGGTGTTTGAGGAAGACCGATACTCGGAGCGGCGCTATGCGCGCCGCATAGCCGCGCACATCGGCACCCGGCATCACGAGGTACTGCTGCGCGGCGGGGAGGCCCGGGCGAAGGCGGTGGAGGCGATCTCGCGCATGGACCAGCCCACCATAGATGGCATCAATACCTATGTGGTCTGCGAGGCGGCGCGGCGGGCCGGCTTCACCGTGGCGCTGAGCGGGTTGGGCGGCGACGAGTTCTTTGGAGGCTACTCCACCTTTCGTCGCACCTCGCGCCTGAGGAGGATGCAACAGGTGGCGCAGCGGGCTCCGGCGCTGGCCGGCTGGGCTGCCGGAAAGCTGCGATCCGGTTTCGGACCGGCGGCCAACCAACTGGGCCGCTATTTAGAGAGCGGGGACTTTTGGGAGCATCCGTATTTTCTCCAGCGGACGGTGTTTTTTCCGCAACAGGTGGAGGCTCTGTGCCGGGGCGGGGTGGCGTCGGCCGAAGCAGACCGTCTGGCCGAAGCCAGGCGACAAGGTCTGGCGGAAGAGGCAGCGCGGCTCGATCCGCTCAACCAGGTATCGCTGCTGGAAGCCCGGACCTACATGGCCAATATGCTGTTGCGGGACAGCGACCAGATGAGCATGGCCCATTCGCTGGAGTTGCGGGTGCCGCTGGTGGACCAGCGCCTGGCCGCCTGCCTGCTGGCCGTTCCGGGAGAGCGAAAGGGTTTCGGCCGAAGTCCGAAGCTGTGGTTGCGGCAGGCCTTCGCTCCGTACTTGCCGCCCGAGGTGTTCACCCGCAAGGAGATGGGTTGTACCCTGCCCTTTGCCGTGTGGCTAAAAAGCGACCTGCGCCGGGAAGTGGAAGAAACGCTGGGGAGAAATCCGGGCGGGTTGTGGTCTCCGCCGGCGGTAAACGAAGTTTGGGAGGATTTCTGGGAGGGGAAAGTAGGATGGAGCCGGCCCTGGGCGCTGTATGTACTCAGCCGTTGGACAGCCGAACACATAGTTAGTAAAACCGCCGCATTCTCTCCTTGATCCGCCGGGCCAGCTTCTCGATCTCCTCGGCCTTCTTCACCGCTCGCAGGTCGAGCACGTGCTGCTCGTTCTTGTCGATGGCTTCTTTCAGTTGCTGCGCCAGCTCTACGAGCTCGGCGGCCTCGGATTTGTTTTTCTCGTAATCCGCCTTGAGGATCTCCATCTTCTGCGGCTTGCCGCCGGGCAACACTACCGCGGGCTCTTCCTGTTGCCGAGCCGCCTGCTGCGCTCCCAGTGCCAGCACCAAAACGAGAAACCCAAGTCGCGGCATCAGATACCCCCCTCCGGTTTTCATCATAGCTTCTCCCAGTGGGACAGGCGCTCCTCCGCCTCCTGCTAGAATGGCTTTCTTATGCCGGCAATCAATGTGGGCGTCATCGGTTTGGGCCAAGTGGGCGGCGGGACGCTCGCTATCCTCCACGAAAACGCCCAGCAGATCCGCGAGAAACTCGGCTTCGACCTGTGCCTGAATGCCATCTGCTCGCGCTCCGTGCTGGAGCGGCCGCCGGCAGCCGCCGCCTGGTTCCCCGGCGTCTTTCGCACTACAAACTGGCAGGATGTAGTAGCCCATCCCGACATCCACATCATCGCCGAACTGGTGGGCGGCGCCGGCGCTGCCTCCGAGATCGTCCACGCCGCCATCCGCCACGGCAAATCCGTGGTCACCGCCAACAAGGAGCTGATGGCCGCCCAAGGCACGGAGATCTGGGACGAAGCCATCCGGGCGGGCATCTGCCTGGCCATGGAAGCGAGCGTCGCCGGCGGCATTCCCATCCACGCCGTGCTGCGGGAAGGCATCTCCGGAGACCGCGTGGAGGCCCTCATCGGTATTCTCAACGGCACCTCCAACTACATCCTCACCGAGATGGAAGCGCGCGGCGAGCCCCTGGAGACGATCCTGGCCGAAGCGCAGCGGCTCGGCTACGCCAAGGCGGATCCCGGCGCCGACATCGACGGCTACGATGCCCGCTCCAAGCTCTCCATCCTGGCCGCCCTGGCTTACGGCGTTCGCGTCCTTGCTTCCGACATTTATCTGGAAGGCATCCGCCGCATTTCCCCGCTCGATTTCGCCTACGCCCATCAACTGGGCCACACCATCCGGCTGGTGGGAGCGGCGCGGCAGACGCCGGAAGGGCTGCTGCTTTCCGTGCGCCCGGCGCTGATTCCCCGCTCCACGATCCTGGCCCACGTCGCAGGGGCCTACAACGCCATCTGGGTGAAAGGGGTGCACGGGGCCGACACGTTCTATTACGGTCGCGGGGCCGGCCCGTTCCCCACAGGCGTGGCGGTGGTCAGCGACCTGATGCGCGTGGCCCGCGAGATCGTCAATGGCAGCCCGGAGCGCGTCTCGCCCTTCGCCCACGACCGCCTCCGCGAATATGCGCCCATCACCATCGACCGCCAGGTGCGTCCCTACTATCTGCGCTTCCGCGTCGCCGACCGCCCGGGCATCATCGCCGCCCTTGCCTCCATCCTGGCGTCCGCGCACATCAGCCTGGAGGCGGTGTTGCAGCAGCCCTGTGCTAACAAACAGGATCTTCCTTTTGTGATTACCCTGGAGCCGACCCCGGAACGGGCGGTGCGGGAAGCAGTGGAGAAAATGGCTGGTTTGGATTTTCTGTTGGAGCCGCCGCTGGCCCTGCCTATGGAACTGCCGCTCGCCTAGAGCTCACTCCACCAGCAGCGAATACCCCCGCAGGATCTTTCCCCCGCGGCGTCGGCGGCCGCCAGGCTCTCCCATC
>JACQDG010000464.1 GCA_016201185.1 Acidobacteriota bacterium
CACTATGGAATATGTCGAGGGCCAGGATTTGAAGCGTATCTTGCGCGAGAAACGCAAGCTGGCCTCTGACGAGGTAGTGGGCATCATCCGGCAGGTCTGTCTGGCCCTGGACGCCGCTCACTCCGAGGGCGTCATCCACCGAGATCTCAAGCCGCAGAACATCATGATCGACGGGAGCGGGAGGGTGGTGGTGATGGATTTCGGGATCGCCCGCTCGATGGAGATGTCCGGCCTTACGCAGACAGGTGCGCTCATTGGAACTCCGGAATACATGTCGCCAGAGCAGGCTAAGGGAGAAAAAGTCGACACTCGGTCGGACCTGTTTCCACTGGGCATTATTTTTTACGAGTTGCTCACCGGAACGTCTCCCTACAAATCCGACACCGCCATGGGCACTCTGCTGAAACGCCTCCAAGAGCGAGCGATCCCGCCGGTCCAGCTGGACACGAGCATACCGCACGCGCTGAGCGACATCGTAGTGAAGTGCCTGGCTATTGATCCGAACGAGCGCTATCAGACCGCTCCGGAGATGCTGCGGGATCTAGACGCTTGGGTTGGCGGGGCTCCTACCCTGGCGGCCGCCCTCACGGCCGTTGTCCCGCCCCCTGTCAAACCTGCTATACCTGCCAAGCCTGGGGCAATAAAGCGGTATGGAAAATGGGCCGGTTTCGGCGTGGCTGTAGTACTGCTGGCCGCGGCCGGGTTCCTGCTCCGCAACCGGTTCTTGCCGCGGCAGCCAGCGCAACAAAAGCCTATAACCGTTCTGGTGGCCGATTTCAACAATGCCACGGGGGACCCCGTCTTCAACGGCACGCTGGAACCGATATTCATCCAAGCCTTGGAGGGGGCCTCGTTTATCAACGCGTACAATCGCGGCGCGGCCCGCAAGATCGCTGGACAGTTGCAGCCCGGTGCGAGCAAGCTCGACGAACCTCTGGCAAGGTTGGTGGCGGTGCGCGAGGGCATCCACTACACCGTGGCTGGCTCCATCGTCCTCGAAGGCGGGGCTTACCGGCTTTCGGTCAGAGGCATCAATGCAACTACCGGGAAGACGATTGCGACCCAACAGGTTGAAGGCACAAACAAGAATGGCGTTATGGTGGCGGTCGGAAAACTGGCTGCGCGCATCCGCAACGCGCTGGGGGACGACACTCCCGAAGCGCTGCAACTCTCCGCTGCTGAAACATTCACTGCTGGATCGCTTGAAGCGGCCCATGATTACGCCATGGCCGAGGAACTCCAGTTGGCGGGCAAGTTCGAGGAAGCGATCCGTTCTTGTTTGCGGGCCGCGGAACTCGACCCCGACCTTGGCCGAGCTTACGCCGCCCTGGCAGCAAATTACATCAACATGCGGCGCCGCCAGGAGGCCGAGAAGTATTTTCAGATGGCCTTGGCCCGGATCGACCGGATGACGGATCGCGAAAAGTACCGGACCCGTGGCGGCTACTATCTGGCGGTGCGCAACCATCAAAAGGCGATTGAAGAGTTCAGCGCGCTGGTGAAACAGTATCCGGCGGATTCGGCGGGTTATAGTAACCTGGCCCTCGCCTACTTCTACGGTCGCGACATGTCGCGGGCCCTTGAGGAGGGCCGTCGGGCCATGGAGCTTTACCCCAAAAATACAATGCAGCGGAACAATGTGGCGCTATATGCCATGTACGCTGGCGACTTCGAGACCGCGGCGCGTGAGGCGCGCACGGCGCTGCAGATGACTCCCTCGTTTGCGCTGGCCTATGACGCCCTGGCGCTGTCGGAACTGGCGCAGGGTCGGGTGCCGCAGGCGGCCGAGGCTTACCGACGCGCGGAGACTCTCGGTGCTTGGGGAGCGTCGCCTGCCGCGATTGGTTTGGCCGATCTGGCCCTTTACGGGGGCCGCCTGGCCGACGCCACGGCAATTCTTGAGAAGGCCGCCAATGCGGATCTGGCAAACAACAACCCTTCGGCGGCTGCAAACAAACTCTCGACCCTCGCTTACGCGCATCTGCTCCGCGGACGGAAGGCGCAGGCGCTGGCGGCGGCCGATCGGGCGATCGCCTCGAGCCAAGACGAAAGTGTTCTGTTTCCGGCGGCCCGTATTTACTTGGAAGCAGGCCAGGAGAGCAAAGCGCGCCGTTTGGCATCGGAGCTTGGCGAACGCCTCGAGCCCGATCCCCAGGCTTACGCGAAATTGATCGAGGGCGAAGCGGAATTGAGGCGCGGCGGCGCGCGGAAAGCCATCAAACTGTTCCAGGAAGCGCAGAAGCTGGCCGACACATGGATCGGTCGCTTCCTCCTGGGACGCGCCTATCTCGACGCCGGAGCATTCACCGAAGCGCATTCGGAATTCGAGCTGTGCGTGAAGCGCCGCGGGGAGGCTACCGCGGTGTTCCTGGATGACGTCCCCAGCTATCGCTACCTGCCTCCCGTCTACTACTACCTCGGACGCGCTGGGGAGGGCTTGAAAAGCCCTGGCGCGGTCGAGTCCTACCGCACCTTCCTCGCCATCAAAGAGAAAAGCGACGGGGAGCCGCTCGTTGCGGATGCCCGCCGGCGCCTCGGCGGTCGCTGACCTGGTCTTGGCTACCCGGCCGAGCCGGAGAAGGTCCCGCTTTGAGGCCCAGAAGCTGAAATCTGCCGTCTGGAGCTGGCGATCCCTCGTGATAAGAGGCCTGCACGGCCGTGGAAGCCCACCTTCGGCTCCGGCAACGTCGTCACCCCCGAAGCAGAGCGGGCCTCCGGTTGTAGCGATTGGAGGCTAACGGTCTGCCGCTAATGCCTCCATCAGCGTCCTTGCAAAAGGCTTTACGGCCCCGAGTTGTACCGCTCCGCGCTGGCAATCGACACACCCGCGCTGCCTATGCCTCCTGCGACGAGCACGCTGCCATCGCTCAACAGCGTTGCCGTGTGCGATGAACGTACTCCTAAGGCAGAGTCCGGGGTCGTGACCAAGCTGCCCGTCGCAATAAAGCCACTGTTAGCCGGGGCGTAGAGTTCCGCAGTGTTGAGACGGATGGTACCATTCACACCCGCAACCACAAGGACCCTGCCATCGTTCAGCAGCGTCGCCGTGTGGGCTTCGCGCGCACCCGCCAGACTTCCAGTCGAGCTGAAGGTGCCAACGGCGGGGTCGTAGATTTCCGCTGTGGCCAGGTCCGAGGTCCCATTCGAGCCTCCCTCGACGAGGACCTTTCCACTGTTTGCACCCGACGTGAGTAGAACGGCCCTATGCGAGAAACGGGCCGTGGACATGCTGCCTTTGGTGCTGAAGGTTCCGGTAGCAGGATTGTAAACTTCCGCGCTCGCGATGGCCGTAGTACCGTTCCTTCCCCCGGTGATCAGGACGGTGCCATCAGGCAGGAGCGTTGCGGTGTGCCTTTCACGCGCGAACGCCATGCTGCCGGTCGAAATGAAGCTGGCGGTGGGGGGGTCGTACAGCAGCGCCGTTGCCACAGCAGCGCCAGAGTTGCCGCTGCCGCCGGCAATGAGAACCCGTCCATTGGGCAGCAGCGTCGCGGTGTGGAAGGACCGATTCGAGGTCATGCCGCCGGTGGCGCTGAAGGTGTTGGTGGTGGGATCGTAGAGTTCCGCACTCGAATTGCCGCCGCCGGCGATGAGGACCTTTCCACTGGGCAGCAGCGTCGCCGTGTGACCCGACGCTTTGTTCGGCATGTTGTTGGCGGTGGCGCTGAATGTCTTGGCGACGGGATCATAGACTTCCCCACTGGCCAACGGCTTCCCGGTGCTGTCCAAGCCACCGGCGATGAGAACCTTGCCGCTACTGAGGAGGGTTGCCGTGTGGAAGGAACGTGCGGTGAGCATGCTGCCGGTGAGCGAGAAGCTCTCGGACTTTATCGTAACGATGGCGGAGGACTCGGTAGAGCCGTCCTTGTCCATCACCTTGCCCTTAACGGTGCGAGTTCCACTAGCCGTGGTTGGGCAACTGGCGGTGTTGGTGGCGACGAACGCCCCGTAGCCCGACCCCGTACCGCAGTCGAAGGCGTACGTGAAGCCGGCCGCCGTGTCCACCGGCGACGGGTCAACGGGGCTGGTCAGGGACAGGCTGATCGGGTCGCCCGGCGCGACGGTGGAGGGTGCGTTGAAGGTCGCGGTCGGCGGCACGTCCCATACGATGAGGGCGAACGTGGTTGCGCTGATCCCACCTTTGCCGTCGTTGGCGGTGATCGTCACCGTCTG
>JACQDG010000457.1 GCA_016201185.1 Acidobacteriota bacterium
GCCGTTGTCGTTGACCACCGGCACGGTCGTCACGTCGGGAATAAAGGCGATGGGGCTGACGGCGCGTATATCGAAGCCCCGGATGTCGGTCTCGCCGCCGATGTAGAAGCGCTCGAAGGGCGGCGCCACCTTGTCGCCGTAGCCGCTCAGAAACGACCCCAGCGCCCGGAACCCGATCACGTTGCGCTTCTTGTTGACGGACTTGAAATAAGTTGCCTGGATGACCGGGCGAAGCACGTTGACGTTGCCGCCGAAAGCGCTGGCGGCTACCTCGGTGGCGACATAGAGGCTTTTGCCGCCGGTAGGGCTAATGGGGTGGTTGACGGTGTTGTAAAAGTAATTCGGGGTGATCTTGCTGGTCACGATGCCGGCCAGCGAATTCGGCCCGTAGACGTTGCGGAAATTCAGGAACTCAAAGTACTGCTGCGAGGCTCCGCTGAAGGTCGTAACGTGCGACCGGTCCCAGCTGTAGGTGACGCCCACCCGCGCGAAGCTGCGCTTGAGCGGGTAGCTGGCGAAGGTAGTGAAGCCCACGCTTGATTGCCGGAAGTTCTGCAGGTTATCGGTGCCGAGCAGATTGTAATACGAAATGAGGTTTTGTCCGGTGAGGATAGAGGCCTCGCGAGCCTGGTTGTAACTGAAGCTGCGCGTGTAGACGGTGAACCCGGTCTGGATCGGCTTGTCGAGGAAGTAAGGCTCGGTGAAACCGAACAGGGCGATCCGCTCGCGGCTGCCGAGCTGGGTTTCCAGCGTCAAAGTCTCGCCCAGGCCCAGGAAGTTGTTGGTGGAATAGTTAAATCCGATGAAGCTGCCGGCGAAACCGGAGACGCCGCCGTTCAACCCCACGGAGTTTTTGCCGCGCTCCTTCACCTTGAGCGTCAGGTCGACCAGTCCGTTGCGGGTGTCGCGCTGGATGTCGGCGGCTTCGTTTTCCTTTAGCGGCTCAAAGTAGCCGAGCTGGTTGAGCCGCAGGATGCTCATGTCCCAGAGGCGGGTGTTGAACATGTCGCCTTCGTCGAGATACAGCTCCCGGCGAATCACCTTGTCGCGGGTCGTGGTGTTGCCCGAGAAGTTGATGCGGCGGACGAAGAACTGCTTGCCCTCATCTACGGTCAGGCTCAGGTCAATTTTGTTGGTTCCTTCGGGGAAGTCGAAGGACGGTTCGGAGACAAAGTCGATGTAGCCGAATTCGCCGTACAGCTTCTTCATGTTCTCCATGCCCTTGCGGAGCTTCGAGACGTCGAAGATGGCGCCTTCCTGCATCTGGAACTGGGGCCGCAGCACGGCTTCCGGGGTGCGGAACAGCTTCACGTCGCTGAAGGTGATTTTGCCCATGTGGTACTGCCTGCCTTCTTCTACAGGAATCTTCAGGTCCGCCCGCTTGCCGGGCTTGTTCGGCTTGAAGAGGGGAATGCGGAATCCTTTGCCGCCCACATCGCGCATGGTGAGGGCGTGCTCACCGACGGTGGCCCGGAAGTAGCCTTTTTCCTGGTATTTGTTGCGGAGCCGCTCCTTGTCTTCTTCGAGCTTGTTCTGGTCGAAGGTCTTCGAGAAAAGGTTCTCCAGGATGAAGGAATGCGGGATCCCGATGGGCCGCAGGTTCTTCATGGCGCGGATGGCGGCCTGATCCGACATCACGGTGTTGCCCTCGATGTCGATCTTGCCGACCTTGACCTTGGGGCCTTCTACCACGTTGAACACCAGCTCGATGGAAGAAGGAGGAATCTGGTGGATCTCCGGCGTGACGGTGGCGTACTGCCGGCCGCGCTCGCTCAGCAGTTCTTTCAGCGCGACGGTGGCGCGGGCCACTTTAGTCGGATCGTAGCGGCTCTCCACCGACAGACCCACCTTGCGTTCCTTGAACCGGTCGAGGATTTCCGACACCGTGACCGACTTGTTGCCCTCGTACTTGATGGTGCGGATCATCCGTCTTTCGGTCACCACAAAGCGGACCGTCTGTCCCCTGGCGCCGGGCTCGACCTCCAGCCGCAGGTCGTCAAAAAAGCCGGTGTTCCAAAGGATCATGAAGTCACGGCGGAGTTGATCGGCATCGAGAGGATCGCCCACCTTCGTGGTGAGGCGGCCAAGCAGGGAATCGCGTGGGACACGCCGGTTACCGCGGATCTCGATTTTCTCCACGATATTCTGGGGCGCGGGGGCGGCGGCAGGCTGTGGCCCGGCGGGCTTCGCGGGGGCCGCCGGGGCCGGCGTCGGTGCAGCCGGTTTCTCTTCCTTCATTTCCTGTTGCTTCTCGGGGACGGCTTCGAAGGGGGACTTCGGGGCTTCCTTCTTCTCCTTCTCCGGCTCTTTGCGCTGCGGCTCCTGTTGCTGAGGCTGCTGGGCGCTCTGGCCCCCGAGTAAAGCACAAGAAAGCAGAAAACCCACCCCGGCTGCCAGCAGGATCCTCGTCTGAGCCGAACCGCCGGGCCCTCCGGGCTGGCGAACAGCCCGAAACCTCTCCTCTGCGCTCATCTTGTCCGTTATACGCAAGGTCGCTTTCTATGGTTACACAGGAATCGCACTGGCAGGTGGGTTGAAAATCCCATTTTACACGAATCCGTGGGATTTGGAACAAAGGCCTCCGGCTGCCGCGCGGGGCGCCGAACTCCCATCCGTCCCTACCCTCCGCGCGAGGTATGCGTTCGTCCGTGGCCGGTCGGTACTACTTAAACCGAAGCTCGCAGCTTCCGCCCGGCCCCCTGTAGTGAAGGTGGAAGTTCTTGGTCTTCTGTTTGGGATTCACGGGGAAATAAAGAAAGCCGGTGACCGGCTTGGCCTTTTCGCCGAGCGGCAGCTCTTTCTCTCGCAGCGTCGCCAGCAAGGGTGTTTCCTTGGCCGTGGAGGCGGCGACAGTGGTGGTGGAAGGAGCGGCGCTCGAGCCCACGCCATTGTTCTGACCGATCCGCCGCGGCATACCGCCGCCGGTTCCGGGAATGCCTCCTATGAAGACGGGGTCGCCCGATTCAGACCGTATGACCGAGCCTCCCCCTGTCTCGCCCAGCACCAGCACCGCGCCGCCGGCCACCCGCTCGGGGGAATCGGCCGTGCCCCGCTCGTTGTCGCGCTCCGACCGCAGCAGAAAATCGTCGCGGGAAAGCGTGACCGGATAGCCGCCGCGCGGCTTCACCATCAGCTCTACGATCACGTACTGCCGCTTCAGATCGGAGCCAACCGCTTTCATCTGGGCATCCTGGTCCGTGATCAGGCGGGCGGTGATCTCGAGGTCTTCGGTCTTGGCCGTGACCGGAGCGGGGGCAGAGTCGGCTCCGGCCATCATCGACGCCCCCAGCAGCACGCCTAGCAGCATCCGGGCCTTCATGATCCACCTCTCTGCCGGGATTATGACACAAAAACGAACTGCCGGCGCGGCAATTGCCGATCCTGCCGCTTCGGGCTATCCTGATCCAGGCGATCTGGTTTTCCGCCAGAGGAGTCGCGCCATGATGCGGCCCGGGCTCCTCTTCGTGCTGGCGATGGGCGGCTGCACCTACGACGACGCCGGCGCCTCGCCCGACGTGTTCGTGAGCGAGGTGACCAGCATCCCCGC
>JACQDG010000458.1 GCA_016201185.1 Acidobacteriota bacterium
CGCAGCAACCGATCTACTGCTGCAACCAGTGATCCGGGCCGTGCTGGATGCATTGATCGGTCCTGGCAGGTATCACCTCCAATCACAGCATGACCCGGGTCGGCGATACGGCTTTTTTATACGGGTGCAAGAGCCCGAATCGCTCCAGACTATGATCAACCGGCTCAAAGACTGAACCCACCTGGTACACCCAGTCCCACTTTCACAGTACCCCCGTACCCGCTCGGCCGGGCGCAAAATGAACCTCCAGCGTGATTGTTTTGCGGTCCGCTTTCCAGCTACCTTTGATCCATGCATGGGACTCAACAGGCGACGTCAGACACTGGTGTATATCGGCTGGCCGGCGCGGTGCTCTTGCAGGCCATTCAGGACGCCACCAGCCATTCCGCCGGAAAGCGAGCCGGGGCCCTCCGGTGGATGATGAGCAACGCGGAAGCGACCTTCAGTTTTTCCTTCATCTGCCGGGTTCTGAACCGGGACCCGGAGGAGGTGCGGCGCTTCTGCGAGCGCCAGATGGCCGCCAGGCAAAAGCCTCGCTTGCTCTTCCGCGACGAGATGAACCTAAGGCGAGACCACGTGGCGCTTAATAGTTCGCTCTCGGATCCGCGGGCGGCATTGCGCTAAGATGGTGGCATGCCAGCCGATGCATTTGAGATCGAATGTCCTTGCTGTAAAGCCTTCCTGAGAGTAGACCCCGAGACCAGGGCCGTAATTTTGCACGAGGCTCCCGAAAAACCCCCGGTTGTCGAAGATCTGCGCGAGGCGGTCCAGAAGCTCAAAGGGGAAGAGGGTAAGCGCGAGCAGCTCTTCCGCAAGCAGGTGGAGGCGGAGAAGTCCCACGGCCGGGTGCTCGAGAAGAAGTTCGAGGAGCTGTTAAAGCAGGCCAAGTCCGAGCCGGCCGGCAAGCCGGGCATCCGGGATATCGATCTGGATTGAGCCCTACAGACCCTTCTGGGTCCGAAATTCCCGGACCACTTCTCTTACATCTCGATGCAGGCCGTCGAGGGCGTAATTCAACCGGCGCATTTCTTCCTCTGAAATCGTGCCTGCGAGCTCGCTCAGCCCCTTACCCACTTCCGGGTGGCGGGCCAGGGTGTCGCTGCCTACAACAGGTACGGCCTCATAGGGCGGGAAATAGTTGCGGTCGTCCTCCAGCACGATTAAATCCATGGCCGCAATGAGCCCGTCGGTGGAATTGCCGGCCACCAGATCGACCTGCTTCTCCCTCAACGCCCGGTACAACAGGCCCAAGTCCATGATGCGCGGCGGGGCAGCGAACCGGAGCTGGTAAGTTTCTGCCAAGCCGCGGAAGCCGTCCGGGCGCTCCATGAATTCGTAACCGAAGCCGGCCCGCCACTGCGGCGTGTACTGCGCCGCCTGGGAAAGCGTTTTCAGGTTCCAGCGTCGCGCGTCCTCCCCGCGAATGACAATGGCGAAGGTATTGTTGAAGCCCAGCGGCTGGGTCACTTCCAAGCCGAAGCGGCGAGCGTACTCGTCCTTCACCTTACGATATACTTCAGCCGGGCTGCCTTCCGGGCGCTGTTTCAGGATAGCGGTCAGGGCCGTGCCGGTGTATTCCACGTAAACGTCGATGCGGCCGGCCAGGATGGCTTGCTGGCAGATGTAGCTGCCATTCAAGTAAAACCGGCGATCGACCGGAAGCCCCGTGCGGGACTCCAGGTGCTGGGCCACCAGCTCACCGAGGATGACTTGCTCGGTGAAGTTTTTCGAGCCGACCACGATGCGGCGTTCGCGCTGCGCCGCGCACCCCGAGAGAGCCGCCACGACAACTGCGTAAAGAAACGTCCGCCGCATGACTACCGGCCGGGGGCCAGGCGCCGCTCCGCCAGGCCCAGGCTCAAATCGGCCAGGAGCGCCAGAAGGGCCGCGGGTATGGCGCCGGCCAGGATCAACTGGTTATCAACCATCGCCACGCCGCGAAAGATATATTCGCCCAGGCCGCCTGCCCCGACGGCAGCGGCAATCGTCGCCACGCCCACCGAGATCACCGTGGCCACGCGCACTCCGGCCAGGATCACAGCCAGCGCCAGCGGCAGCTCAACCTGCCACAGCAACTGCTGGTCGGTCATTCCCATGCCGCGACCGGCCTCGACCACGGCGCGGTCCACGCCCGTGATCCCCGTATAGGTATTACGAATGATGGGAAGCAGGGCGTAGAGGGTGAGCGCCAGAATGGCCAGCCGCTCGGCCCGCTCGCCGATCCACGGCGCCGGCAGCAGGAAACCGAACAGGGCCAGGCTGGGAATGGTTTGCAAAATATTGGCTGTCCCCAAGACCGGTTTGCTTAGGGAGGGGCGTCGCGTGAGCAGAATGCCCAGCGGGACGCCCACGACAACCGCCAGAAGCGTGGAGACTCCTACTAGCCAGAGATGCTCCAGGGTCAAGTCGAGCACCTCGGCTCCGTTGCGGAAAAAAAATTGGAAGACGTTCAAGGCAGACCTCCAAAGATTTAGGATCCCTGTTAAGGCGCGTTCATTCGCGGCTGGTTTGTTCCGTTCTGAACGCCGCTAGATAAGCCGCCGCGTAGGGCTCGGTCGCGCGTAGAAACTCTGCCGGCGTGTAAAGCCCCACTAGCCGTCCGGCCTCGAAAAGTGCCACCCGCGTGCCCAGCAACAGGGCTTCCCGCAGGTCGTGGGTCACAAACAGTATGGTCTTGTTTAGCTTCTGCTGCAGCGCCAGGAACTCCCGCTGCAGTTCCGCCCGGGTGACAGGGTCAAGCGCGCCGAAAGGTTCATCCATCAGTAGAATCGGCGGGTCAGCGGCTAGGGCGCGAGCCACACCGACGCGCTGCCGCTGCCCTCCGGAAAGCTCACGCGGATAGCGCCGCGCAAACTGCCGGTCCAGGCCCACCAGAGCCAGCAATTCTTCGACCCGCGCGCGGATCCGCTCCGGCGACCAGCCTTCGATGCTGCAAACCAACCCCACGTTGCGCTCGACCGTGAAATGGGGGAACAGGCCCACTTCCTGGATCACGTAGCCGATACGGCGTCGCAGGCGGATAAGGTCCCACTCGGTCGACGGGCGGCCCTCGATTCGCACTTGGCCGGCGCTCGGATCCAGAAGCCGGTTGACGAGTTTCAGGGTGGTCGTTTTTCCTGAGCCGCTGCGCCCCAAAAGAACTAGGATTTCCCCGCCGCGCACTTCCAGGTTCAGGTTATGGAGCAGCCCCCGATCCTGGTCGACGCGGTAAGCAACATCGCGAAATTCGATGACGGCGTCGTCTGTTGGCGGCATGGTCACCGGGAGCCTGGCGCCGCGAGCAGCATTGTGAAGCGCCGGTCCTCACTCTGGTATTCCGCGAGTGGCTCAAACCCCCCGGCGTCCCGAATCAGCCGCTCAAAAGTCCCCGGCGCGTATTTGTAGGAGCAGTTCATGGCGAGTTTTTCGTCGGCTTGGAGCTCGACCTGCCGCCCCGCAAGCAGAATCTGGAGCCGCCGTTCCACACGGAAGTGTTTTGTCACCCGGTACAGGCCTTCCACGCGCGGATCCCCATCGCTGGCGAACACCAGGGCGCCGTCGCGGCCCTCCTCCAAACCAACGCTCTCGAGCGGCGCAAACGCAAAGCGGCGGTTCACCGGGTTGTCGTAGCCGGCCATGGTATCGACGGAGTTGAAGACCTCGCCGTCGAGAAGCAGGCGATCCTGAGGGCCCACCAGGCCCCGCAAGGAAGCCAGAAAGTCGAGCGGGTGAATCACCCCCAACGAATTGCCGAGCACCGCGTACAGCCGGGGACCGTCGGCCGAGGCGGCCAGTGCCGCAGCGGTTTTCGGGTCGGCCAGGTCGGCTTTGATCCCTGCAGCAGGGAAGCTGGCCTCTCTCGCCTGCATCAGCGCCAGCTCCAGCAGCGCCAGGCTGGAATCCACGGGCCGGTAGCGCACCTCTGCTCCGGCGGTCCGGAGCGCCTGCAAGAGCAGCAGATCCTTATCCCCCTGTCCCGCCCCCAGGCTGACGACTTCGATGGCCGGGGCCCGCACCAACCCGGCCATATCGGCAGCATGCTTCGATACCAGCTCGTAGGAGCGAGAGAAGTTCCTGTAAGGCCGGGCGCCCTGGCAAAGCTCCAGCCAGGCCTTTACCGAGAGCGGAAACCAGTAAAAGAATTTCTCGGGAAGGTAGTGCTTCTCGAAAGCCGTGAGGAATTCCTCAGCCAGCTCGCTTTCGGTCTGCAGAACTTCTATGGGGAGCATGGCCAGTCGGGACCCGCGTGCACTGAGGCTAGCAACCGGTCTTGCAGACTGTCAAACTCCGCTGCATTGCACTAGCGGCGCGCGAGGAAGCAGGGGTGGGCATCAGGTGAAAAGCCGCCGGCGGATCAGGTCCAGGGCCATCTGGGTGGCCTGGAGGCGGATGCGTTCCCGCTCGCCGAGGAACTGGCGCTCTTTCACTTCGCAGCCCTCTTTATCCGCCACGGCGATGTAGACTAGCCCGGTGGGCTTGGGGCCGCCGGCGCCCGCCCCGGTGTCGAGCGTCGGGCCGGCTACTCCCGTCACTGCCACGCCGATGGTGCTGCCGGCCGCGCGGCGCGCTGCCTGCGCCATTTCCCGCGCGGCCTCGGCGCTCACCGCGCCGTGGCCGGCCAGGGTCTGCTCACTCACTCCCAGCCACTGCTGCTTGGCGCGGTTCGTGTAAGTTACCCATCCGCCCAGGAAATACTTCGAGCTTCCCGGCACGGAAGTGATACGCTCGGCAAGCATGCCCCCGGTACAGCTTTCTGCCAGAGCCAGAGTGGCCCCACGCGCTTCGAGCATCTTCCCCACTACTTCCTCCAGCGACTCGCCGCAGCGGGTGTAGACCCGATCGCCCAGGTCGGCCTCGATCTGGCGGCTCACCTCCTCCGCTACCACGCGCGCTTCCGGCTCACTGGCGCCGTAAGCGCGCAGATGAACCTGGATGTCTCCCGGCGCCGCCAGGATGGTGGTCACCGGGTTTTGATAGCGCGTGTAGATGGGAGAAATGCGCTGGTCCAAATCCGACTCGGCCATGCCCGCCACGCGCAGAATGATTGTCACGATGTAACGCGGCGGGACAACCTGGCGAAGCCGCGGCAGGCACTCCCGCTCGAACATGGGCTTTAATTCGCTTGGCGGGCCGGGCAGCAGGATCACGACACCGGCTTCGTCGGCGAGCCACTGGCCGGGAGCCGTACCCCGGTCGTTGGGCAGCGCTTCGGCGCCTTCGAGGACGTAAGCTTGACGGCGGTTGATCTCCGCCATGGGGCGGTTGAAGGCACGAAAGCGGCGCTCGATGGCATCCAGGATCTCCTGTTGAAAGACCAGCTCGCGCCGGCAAGCGACGCCTACGGCATCCCGGGTGACGTCGTCCTCCGTCGGCCCCAGCCCTCCGCTCAGGATCAGCAGCGGGACCCGGGTCCGCGCCTGCTCGACAGCCGCCGTCAGCCGCGCGCGGTCGTCGCCCACTACTGCCTTACCTACTACTTCGACACCTATCTCGTTGAGCTTCTGCGTCAGGTAAAGGGAATTAGTGTCAACGCGCTCCGGGGTGAGCAACTCGGAGCCGATGGCCAGGATCTCAGCGTTCATGAGCGGCGCTAATCCGGGATCTCGACTCGGTAGAGGGAATTGTTGGTGGCCACGATGGCTGTGTGCGCCGAGGCGAAGGCCAGGCCCACGATGCCCGGCCCGGAAAGCGCCAGTTCCGGCTTACGGTCCTGATCCATGCGCCATATGCCCTTCCGCCCTCCCAATGAGGCGGCCACGTAGAGGCGTCCCTTTGCGTCGAAGGCCATTCCCTGCGGTCGCCCTAGCCCACGGTAATAGGTTTCCACTTCCCCCTTACGGTTGATGCGGTGGATGCAATCGAAGCTGGACGTGGTGGGCCCGGTCACAAACAGGTTCTGGTCCGGTCCCACGGCCAGGTGGTAGGCCGAGACGGAGGGCTCGAGCGTGGCAAACACGAAGATCTGCCGCGCCGGAGCCATGCTGGGCGCGATTTTGAAGATGGTGCCGCTGCGGTCACCCACGTATAGATTCCCTTCTTCGTCGAACGCCAGGCCGGTGGCCACGCCCATCCCCTCGGCATAAACGCTCATCTTGCCGCTGGGCGCCACCTGGTAGATCGTGCCGTCAAAGCGGCTCGAAACGAGCAGCATCCCTTCGCGGTCCACGGCCAGCCCGGTGGCGTTCATCAATTCTTTGACAAAAGGCTTCGCCTCGTAGTTTGTCTGGATCTTGTAGACCGACACGGGAACCTTTTGCCCTCGCGACCCGCTGAAGGTGGTATAGATGCTGCCCTGCAAATCCACCACCGGGTTGGCCACCGGATGCAGATTTTCGGCGATCGGCAAGCCCACGTGGCAGGTATAGGGCGAGCTGGAGGCCTCGCGGTTTTCCACGACCAATTCTCCCACCGTAGCCCCCTCTGGCACGCGCACCACCATGAAATCGCTTCCGCCAATGACGAGCTGAGCCTCGACCTCGCCGAAGCGCACCCTGGGCCGCTCCTCGCCGTTCACGCGGAAGCGGCTTCCGTGGACCACAAACTCTCCGCCGACAATAGCGGCTGCCGGCCTCACGCTGGAGATTTGTGGCCGCACGCTCTCTTTTCTCGGGAACGGCATGACGTAAAACCAACTCTCCCAGTCGCCGGCCATTCCGCCGGCTTCACTTAGAGTTTAACCATCGCAGCCCGAACAGCACAACGGCGCCGTAAACGCCTGCGACAAGATCGTCCGCCACGATGCCCCAACCGCCCGGCAGCCGTTCGGCCGCCCGGGCGGGAAAAGGTTTCCAGATATCAAACAATCGAAACAGGGCCAGACCGGCCAGCCAGTATTTCCACTGGCGGCCAGGGGCCGCAGCCAGGGTCAGCCACTGGCCCAACACTTCATCCACCACCACAGCCTGCGGATCCTTTTCCCCGAAATGTTCGCAGGCACGGTTCGAAGCCCATACCCCCGGCAGCAGGAGCAGCAGCGCCGCCACGGCCAGGGTCCAGGCGGGCCAGGCGGTAAGAACCAGCAGCGGCCACGCCACGAGGATGGCGCCCAGAGAGCCGGCTGTTCCGGGAGCCACCGGCGAAAAGCCGCTTCCTCCCCAGCTCGCCAGCCATATCGACAGCGGCCAGGCGGGTTTACTCGGCATTGTCACGGGGAGGGCCTTCGCCTTCTTCCGACTGCGGAGTTATTTTCTCCGAATCCGATCTTAGCGGTGTGGAGACGACATACTCTCCCGAAGCCCAGCGGCCCAGGTCAATCACCCGGCAGCGCTCGCTGCAAAACGGATAATACTGTTCTTGCTCGGGCGCCGGCTTCTTGCAGATGGGGCAGTTCACCGTAAGACCCGTAGAAGATCGGGTGTTGGCCGCCGCCGCGGCGCGGGACCTGGCAGCAGCGTTCCCACCAGATCGTAATCCATCGACTCCGTAATCCGAACCCGCCGGATCGAGCCCGGCTCGGGCGGCGGTCCCTCGCAATCGTTGATGTAGGTCTTGCCGTCAATTTCGGCGGCCTGCCCCATCAGCCGGCCCTCCCAGAGCAATTCCGTCTCCTGCGAAGGCCCCTCGATGAGAATGGGAAAAACCTGCCCCGCCTTCTCCCGGCCGCGGGCCCGGGAAATCCAGCGTTGCAGCGCCAGCAGGCGCCGCTTGCGGTTGTAAATCGTCCTGCCGTCAACTTTCCCATCGAGATGGTAGCTGACGCTCGTTTCCTCGTCGGAGTAAGCGAAGACGCCCAGATGATCCAGCCTCGCTTCCTGCACAAAATCACATAAATCCTGGAAGTCCCGCTCCGTCTCGCAGGGAAAGCCCACAATGAAGCTGCTGCGCAGGGCCACGCCCGGGATGGTGCGGCGAATGCGCTCGAGCAGCCTGAGAAATATATCGCCCGAGCCGCCGCGCTTCATCCGCTTCAGCACCGGGGCGCTAGCGTGCTGCAAGGGCAAGTCAATATACTTGCAGAGCGTTTCATGAGCGGCCACCGTATCGAGCAGCTTCTGCGTAATTTTGTTCGGATACGCGTAAAGGAATCTCACCCAGCCGGCATTCTCCAGCTTCGCCAACCGCTCGAGCAGCAGGGCCAGACCATCCTTCAGCCCATAATCCTCGCCAAAGCAGGTCGTATCCTGCCCGATCAGGTTGATCTCCTGCACGCCTTCAGCGAACAGGCGGCGCGACTCGGCCACCACGCTTTCAAACTTCCGGCTGCGGAAGCGGCCCCGGAACTGCGGGATCACGCAGAATGAGCAGGGATGGTCGCAGCCCTCAGCAATCTTTACGTAGGCCAGGTGCCGCGGAGTCGCCCGCAGGCGTGGCGTCAGCTCATGGTACAGATAAGGCTCAGGACTGGGCACAAGCTCCCGGGCGTCAGTCGCGCCGTTCTCACACAGGGCCACAATCTGTTCGAGCTCGTTGGTGCCCACCACGGCATCCACTTCCGGGATCTCGCGCCGGATTTCCTGGCGGTAGCGCTCGACGAGGCATCCTGCCACGATCAGTTTGCGGGCCCGGCCACGCTTCTTGTACCCGGCCATTTCCAGACTCGTGTTCACCGACTCCTGCTTGGCCGGGTCGATGAAGCTGCAGGTATTGACCACCAGTGCCTCGGCATCGGAGGCATTGGGGGTCAATTCGTGGCCCCGGGCGGCCAGCAGCCCCATCATGACCTCGGTGTCCACGAGATTTTTGGGGCAACCCAGGCTGACAAAACCGATTTTCATGAGGAAGAAACCGACCGGCCGGAAGAGACCGAAGCGCCCGGCGGAAGTTTCATTTTACCACGGCAGAGCTTCCCACGCCCGGATCAGGCCGGCCAGTTGCCGAGCCGCCTCGCCGTGGCCGCCGAAACGGGCGCGGTTGTAAAGAGCGGTGATCTCTTCGAACATCGCCGCCTGCTTCGAGGAGGGCGGGCGCCGCCGGGCAGAGTCTGTGCCGAGGACGGCCACGGCGGCGGCAAACTCCTGGGGGGTCTGCCAGCCGGGGCGCGCCACGCCGCGGCGCTTCAGCCGCTGGGCGGCGCGCTGGTACAGCAAGGCGCAGTCGTGGGCGCTGCCGGCCCCGCGCTCCACCCGGCGGGCCCTCCACCAGAGTGCCGCATAAGGCGCTGTCTTCGCTGCGGCCCAGGCCAGCAGCGCGGCGCCCGCTGCCACCACGGCAAACCAGGAAATTTGGGCCGGGTTCTGTCTTAACCGCGTGGTCTTCTTCTCGATCCACTGCCACCCAGCGTCCCACCACAGCGCCGTCGCGTCACCCGCCCTCTGCCAGCGGCCCTGGAGGCCGCGCGCCAGCCGAATCTGCCGGCCGACGTCGTACTGCAGGATCCAGTCGTTCCAGTAGGTTTCCAGAGCGTCCAGGAGGATCCAGGCCCGCCCCAGCACCGTGCCTTCGGCCGGCTCGGGCGGCGTGGGATCAAACGTCACCCAGCCGGACTGCGGGAAGTAGGCTTCCACCCAGCTGTGCGCGTCGCTGGCGCGGATGGTCTGGTAGCCGGTCATGGGGTTGTAGACGCCGCCGTGGAAACCGTTCACCATCCGCGCTGGAATGCCCAGTGTCCGCAGCATGACGGCCATTGCTGAGGCGAAATATTCGCAATGCCCCTTGCGGCGACGAAACAGGAAGTCGGCCAGCGGGTCGGCGGAGCGCTCGGCCGGCAGCTCCAGCGTGTAGCCGAACTCCGTCCGCAGGTAGTGCTCCAGCGCGGCCGCGCGCCAGTAAGGTGTCAACTGCGTCTCGGTGACGTATCGGGCGAGCTCGGGAATCCGCGGGTCAAGCTCCGGCAATTGCAAATAGGCGGCGCGAACCGGCTCGGGATATCCTTCAGCCAGGTTGCCCAGTTCCTCGCGGCGTGCCGGATTCAGGAAGCTCGTGCCCTCGTAGCGCAGCGGCTTCCAGCGGCTCCCGGGCAGGAAGATGCTGTCGGTAAGGCTCCACTCGAGCCGTGGGAAGACGCTGGCGACCACCTCGGGAATCTCCGCCAGGAAGATCGCCTCGGTGTCCATTGGCTCGCGCAGCGCCTGGTAGCGGATTCTGGGACCCGGGCGCAGCCTTTGCCGCGCCCCTGCCACTACATAGGTCCCGTACGGACTTACTAATACCTGCCCGGTCCGCGGCGGGTTCGACCATTTCTGGCCGTCGAAACGCTCTAGGGCCACGCCGCGCCAGCGCAGCCGCACCCCCTTCGGACCGTCAAGAATCTTAATGCGCAGCACGGGTGTAGAAAGCTGCTTGACCCGGCCGATCGTTCCCAGCGCCACCTCTTCGGAGAACCCTAGGATGGACTCCCCCGTGGCAGGCATCCGCGCCAGGTAGGCTCCGGCGGCCCGCGGCACGACAAAGAACAGGCCCACGCTGAGCGCCGCAATGCCTGCGGCCAGCGCCACGCTCAGGGCTGCCAGCCGGCGGTTCAGCGGCGCAGCCGGGGCCCGATGCGGTGCCCGATCCCCGCTGCGCTGGATCTCGTAACTGGTCCGCGCCGCCACGGCGAACAACAGGAACAAGGCCAGGAACCCGAAGAAGGCCACGCTCGAAGAGAGCATAGCGGCCGAGAGCAATTCGAGGAAGGCGATCACTCCCAGGTAAGAGTAGTCCCGGGTTGTGCGAGCCGTGAGCACCTTCATAATGGCGAGGAAGAAGACCAGCCGCACGGTGGCGTCGAGGAAATCCTTCGAGAGGTAGAGAAAATCGAGGGGGTAAAAGCCTATGTAGGCGATGGTGAGGGCCCGCACCGCCGGGTCGGAGAGCGGAATGCGCAGCCATCCGGGAATCACCAGGGCCCGAGCTACCAGCGCCGCGCCCGCCGCGACAGCCGTCCCCCGATCTAAGCGCCCGGTCGCCAGCACGGCCAGATAGCCGGTCGCCACGAGCAACAGCAGGGAGGCCTGGAAAAATCCGTCCCCAGGAGCCGTGCTCGCCGCCTTCGGCCGCATATCTGTCATTCTAGCGCGGACGGTGAGTTATCATCGTAAGACTCGGGCGAAAGCGTCGTGATAGGCCGCACCATCTCGCATTATCGGATCGAGGCCGAGCTGGGCCGGGGCGGAATGGGGGTGGTGTACCGTGCTCACGACGAACTGCTGCGCCGGCCGGTGGCGCTGAAGCTGCTGGCCGACCAGATCGAGAGCCGGGCAGAGCGACGGGCCCGCATCCTGGCCGAAGCCCGGGCCGCCTCGGCCTTGAACCACCCGGGTATTACGACCATCTATGAGGTGGGCGAGGAAGGGGAGCACCTCTTCATCGTGATGGAGTTGCTGGCGGGGCGTTCCTGGCGGGCGCTGACCGCCGAGGGTCCGATGGAGCCGAAGATGCTGGCGCGGCTGGGGGCGCAGGCGGCCGAGGCGCTGGCGGCCGCGCACGCCAAGGGAATCGTACACGGCGACGTCAAGCCGGAGAACATCTTCATGCAGCCGGACGGCCGGGTAAAGCTGCTCGATTTCGGCATCGCGCGCCAGACGGCCGCCGAAACAGTGACGCTCAGCCGCGCCTTGCCTGACGAAACTGCCGCGCCGGACGCAAAGATTGTCGGCACGCTGGCCTACATGCCGCCGGAGCAGTTGCGCGGCGAAGATACCGATGGTCGCGCCGACCTGTTCTCGCTGGGCGTGGTTCTCTATGAATTGGCCGCCGGCCACCGGCCGTTTCCCGGGCCGACGGCTCCGGCGCTGATGTCGCAAATCCTGAATGAGTCCCCGCCGCCGCTTCATTCCGGTACGGCCGCTGTTCCTGGCGAGCTGGCGCGGATCGTTCACAAGCTGCTCGAAAAACAGCCTGGATCGCGATATCAATCGGCGCACGAGTTGCAAGTGGATCTCGCCAACCTGGGCCGCGATCTGGAACTTGGCGCCCTGCTGCCGGCGGCCGTGGCCGGAAAGCGCGCGGCCGCCGTCCTGCCGTTTAAGCTGCTGACCCCCAACCTGGAAGACGAGTACTTGAGCGTCGCCCTGGCCGACGCGGTGATCAACGAGCTGAGCGCCAGCGGCGAGCTGCTGGTGCGGCCGACCAGCACCGTGATGCGATACGGCAAACAGGCGACGGACCCGCTGGTTGCAGCGCGGGAGCTCAATGTGCAGGTAGTGGTGGATGGCAGCATTCAGAGACTCGGTCCGCGGCTGCGGGTGCACGTGCAGGCCTGGGATGCGCGCGACGGGGTCTCCCTGCTCTCAGCCAAACACGAGGCGGACCTGGCCGATCTCTTCAACCTGCAAGACAAGATTGCCGGTGCTGTAGCCCGAACCCTGGGAGCCAAACCAGCTGAACAGACCACCACGGCCGTGCCGCCGACCAAGAACGCCCAGGCCTACGAACTTTTCCTCCGAGCTAGCGAGCGGCTGGCCCGGCTGAACCGCTGGGACATGCGCAGCGCTATCGAGATGCTGGAAAACGCCGTCCAGCACGATCCTCGGTTTGCCGATGCCTGGGCGAGGCTGGCCGAAGCGTGCATCCAGATGGCCGTTACTTTCGAGCCTGGACCACAGTGGTTTCGCAAGGCCGACCAGGCCATCCGACGCGCCTTGGCTGCCGATCCGGACAATGCGGAGGCGATCTGTGCCCGAGGGCAGATCCTCTGGTCGCCGGTGAAGCGCTTCCAGAACCGCGCCGCGCTGCGGGCCCACGCTCAGGCCCTGCGCGTGAATCCAGGCTGCTATCAGGCGCGTGCCCAGCAAGGGCTCATCCTTTTGCATGTGGGTCTGATGGAGGAGGGGAAGGAACAATTCATGAGCGTGCTGGCCGCCAATCCCGATGACACCCGCACGGTGGTGTTCATCGGACAGGCAGCGGCTTGGCGGGGGGACTACGAGGAAGCGAACCGTTACATGAGCCAAGCCCTGAGCATGGATCCCGGGAGCATCTGGGCCAACCTTTTCATGCCCCCAGTCGCGATCTATCGCGGGGAACTGGAGCGGGCCGCGCAGATGATACAAGCGGCGGCCAAGGTGCTGCCCGGCGAGCCGACCGTGGCCAGCCTCGAGGGCTTGCTGTGGGCCAAACGGGGCGAGAAGCGCAAAGCAGAGCGGTCGCTCGAGCGGGCGCTGCGCGGGGGCAAGCCGGTTCTCCACACCCATCACTTGTGGCACAACGTCGCGGGATCTTACGCCATGCTTGGAAAGCCTGCCCAGGCGATTGCCTGGTTACGCAAGGCCGCCGGCTTCGGCCTTCCCAATTACCCGCTTTTCCGCGACGATCCGCATTTACAGCCTCTGCACGACCATCCCCAGTTTCTGCGGCTGATGGCCGGCCTAAAAAAGGAATGGAACGGCTACCGGCGCGAGTTCGGTCACGGCTCCGAAAGCTCACCCTAGGCCGCTACGCGCCGTCCAAACGGCAGGATCATCGGCTCGACGGCTCGCCGGAAATCGGCAAATTGCAAGTGCACGACGTCGCGGTGCGTGCCGGCATTGAAGGCGATCGTCTGTTGCTGCGCCAAGCTGTTCTCGACATACACCGACAGGCCGTACAAATTGCCGAAGGGCGGCATGGCGCCCAACTCACAATCGGGAAACAGGTCGGCGATCTCCTTTTCCGTGGCCAGCCGCAGATGGGCGGCGCCTATGGCTTGCCGGAGCTCTTGCAAGTCCACCACGCTATCGGCGGGAAGAACGGCCATGACATAGGCATCGTCGGCCAGCAGCACGACGCACTTGGCGATCATCCTTCCACTGAGGTGCTCCGCCTGAGCTACCTCCTGGGCAGTGAAAGCCAGCGGGTGGACCGTCTTGGTGTAAGGAATGTTGTGTTCGCTTAGATATGTCTCCAACCTCTGCAAGACCGCCATAAGGACCTCCGATCTCGGTTGTGAAACGGCACAAGGCCGTTCCACAAGATTCACGCCGCCTTGATCGCGGGCGGCTCGGTTTCAGCGCTTTGCTGCTTCATGGCGGCGGCTTCCGGCTGTAACAGCCAGTAAGCGCACAGCGCCAGGGTAATGGTCGGCAACAGCCACAGACCCACGTGGCCCCAGATCATCAGCGTGCGGGGGAACTGGCTGGCGCCGAAAGTGCGGTCGTAGCCATAGCCGAGCGTCAGAACGGCGAACAGCAGGCTGGCCGCGCTCGCCCAGCACCACGGCCAGAGCGGCAGCCGGCCGTCTTTCCGGCCCCAGAAAGCCAGGCCCAGGAACACGAAACCGGGGATGGCGAAATAGGCCAGTAAGGCTGAAATCACCGGCGCGTCGAGGAAACCGGCCTGGTAAAGATGCTGGTAAGTCTGGCGCAGAGCCTCATCCTGCGTGCTGCTGTATCGCAGCAGGATCGTGTCGTGCCCGAAGGCCAGCCAGACGCTGTAAGCGGCCATGAGCGCTGTACCCAGGCCCAGAAAGCCCGCGCCGGCGACGGTGGACGTGGGGTGCAGACGATAGGTTCGGGTGGCCAAGGCCAACAAGAAGACTAGCGCGGCCATGGAAACGACGCCCAGAAAGGAGTGAGTGAAAAAGTCACCGCCGAAATTAGGACGTTGCTGGGTCAGGAAAGTCTGCCAATCGATAGTTGCATAGGGTTGCCAGTTGCTGAAATGAATCGTCCGGTAGAGCCCGATCACAAAAAACACTGCGGCGGCCAGGAAACCGCACAGGCTCGCCAGAGACAAGGCGCGCGTCTTGCGGAACATAAACCGACCTCCTTTATCTTGCAGGATTCCTCAAAATTGAGGAAAGGCGGGTGGAGCGGCCATGCTGGAAACATGACTCACTCTCCTTTAGTCTATTTCTAGCACTTTTCGGGGCTCGAAGCAAGGACAGTACTAGCGCTTATGGGCTTTCACCGCTGGTTCGCCCGATTTTGAAACCCAATTCTTCAACAACCATTCCCAGCCGGCGCTGGTCGTTGGAAGGCTGGAAGGTCTTGTCCACCGTGATGGTCAGTTGCGGCGTTGACCCGGTAGTCACTCTCACCGGGACGGAGAGCGTGTAGCCGCCCGGCGCAGGATAGGTCTGAGCGGCGATGAGCAGACCGTCGAGGGCCAGCGTGACCCGCCGCGCTGAAGCCTGGTCGGGGATGAAGAAGGTCATCTCGAAGCGGTCGGCGTGATCCGGCGCCTTGAGCAGCACGACAGCCTGCTCGGCCATCCACCGCCAGGCGTTGTTCTCGATCTGGTAAAAACCGGAAAGCAATTGGGAGGCAGCCTCGGGATCGCCCATCCGAAGGTAAGAGAGGCCCGGCTCGGCCAGGCCGACGATCTCTGCTTTCACGCGGTCCAGAAGGCCACGGTCGGGGTCGAACGGCAGGACGCCCAGGGCGCTCGAGGAATATCCAGAGCGTGTTCCCAGGCCGATCAGCCGAATCGGGATCCGGCTCCGAAAGTCGGCCCTTCGCACTTCCTGCAAGCTTCCACCTCCGATAAAGAAGGGAATCGGGCCGGCCAGCTCGCTCGTCACCACCACTGAGCCGGCATAAACGGCCTGCTCGTTCTCGAGCGGCTCGCCCCCCATTTCTTCGAGGTAGTAGCGGAGGCCCCACTCGGCGTTGGACCAGAGCCGCCGCTCGCCTATCCTGGGCCTCAGATCGCCGGCGAATCGCCGGTAGTGGTCACAGTATTGATAATTTGCAGAGGCCATCGCCAGGCCCAGGACCAGGCTGCAGGCGGCCGCGCCCCACAGTAATCCTGTGCGTGGCGAGCCGCGAACCAGCGTCAGGATCAGCGGCGCCGCCATTGGGAGCAGATAGCGCGCCGAACCGGCGTAGAATACCGCCACAGCCCCGGCAAAGAAAACCAGGCCCCAGGTCGCGAGAAAACCGTCCTCGGTTGTGCGGGCCTTCCACAGCGTAACGGCCCACCGGGCTAGAAGCATCAACCCGGCGACCAGGCTCACCGCCAGCAGCAGCCGCTGCCACCAGAAGTATCCAGACAAGGCTGCCGTGACTACGAGAGCCACGGGAGCGCCAATCCAGAACCCGGCGCGCGTCGCGAGAATCGCAATGGGGAAAACCATCCAGCCCAAGTGGTCGGTGAGGGCCAACGCGGAGTGAAATTTCTTGACTAGCGCTAGCAGCCCGTAGGTCTGAAAATAACCAGCCAGCACAGTCGCCGGGACCTCCCCGGTGGAGATTCGCTGCCAGCCTTGCCAGGCCGCCAGAGCCAGTGGCGCTGCCAGAACCGGGATCCAGGCGGTGCGAGAGTGGCGCCGGCTGTGCCACACCTCGTGAGCTAGGATGGGCACGGCGAAAATGGCCTGGTAAGCCCCCAAGGCCGCCACCGCCAGCGACCCCGCGCTCAGAAGGTGATGGCCCTCGAAGTACAGTGCAAAGCTCAGCATCCAGAAGGCCAGAAACGGCAGGTCCGCCTCGAGCGAATTCCCGTTCACCACAAACGCCGGCACACACACGAACAGCAGCGTCGCCAGCAGCGGATGGTCCGTGAACCGCCCCGCAAGGCAGTACATGGCGGCTGCGGCCAGCAGAGAAAACAGCATATAGAAGAGATGGAACGGCAGTTCGCGAACGTGACCGAAGATGCGCAGCAGCGCCGCCAGAATATAGGCATTCAGAGGAGGGTGCGGGTGGCCGCTCATCTCGACCCGCCGGCCCTGGAACGTGTAACCCATCTGCATGGGGTGCAGCGGATCTACCAGGGCGTTGCGGGCAATCGCGATGTAATACACATCGTCGCCCTGCACGGCCTGGCGGAGAAAGGGAAGGCGAATCAGCAGGACCGCGGCGACAACAATCAGGAGGGGGCCGCGCTCGCGTCGGAAGGTGCTCAATGGTCGCTCCGCGTCAGGCGGGCTTCCATCGTACCACCGGCTTGCGGGCGGCGCTTACCTCGTCCACCCGCGTGGTGCGGGTGGCGTGGGGAGCGGAGCGGACCAGCTCGGGGTCCCTCTGGACTTCTTCAGCGATAGAGCGCAGGGCGTCAATCAGGAGGTCCAGCTCGCGCTTGTCTTCCGTTTCCGTCGGCTCGATCATCATGGCCCCGTGCACGATCAGCGGGAAGCTGACGGTGTAGGGATGAAAGCCATAATCGATCAGCCGTTTGGCGATGTCTCCGGTGCGCACGCCCAGGGCGGCCTGGCGGCTGTCGCTGAACACGCACTCGTGCATGGTGGGAGCGTTGTACGGCAGCTCGTAGCAGCCTTCCAGGTGCCGCCGGACGTAGTTGGCGTTGAGCAAAGCGTCCAGGGTCGCGTTCCGCAGGCCGTTGCCGCCATGGGCCAGGATGTAAGCCAGCGCCCGCACCAGTACGCCGAAGTTGCCATAGAAAGCCCGCACGCGGCCGATCGATTGCGGCCGATCGTAATCGTAGGAAAGCGCGCCATTGCGGGAGACGATGCGGGGCGCCGGCAGAAGCGGCTCCAGCTCACGGGTCACCGCCACCGGGCCGCCTCCCGGCCCTCCTCCGCCGTGCGGCGTGGAAAACGTCTTGTGCAGGTTCAGGTGCATCACGTCCACGCCAAAATCCCCCGGCCGGGCAATGCCCACCAGGGCGTTCATGTTGGCGCCGTCCATGTAAAGCAAAGCGCCGCGAGAGTGCAGCAGGCGGGCGATCTGCCTGATCTCCCGCTCGAAAATGCCCAGCGTGTTTGGGTTGGTGACCATCAGCGCGGCCACCGAGTCGTCCACCAGGTGGTCCAGTTGGCCCAGGTCCACCATCCCCTCGGCATTGGAGGGAATGCTCACCACCTGGTAGCCGGCCATGTGGGCGGTGGCGGGGTTGGTGCCGTGGGCTGAATCGGGAATCAGCACCTTTTCCCGCGCATCGCCCCGGGATTCGAGCAGGGCCCGCACCAGGAAGATGCCCGTCAGCTCGCCGTGCGCCCCCGCCGCCGGCTGCAGCGTCACTGCGTCCATGCCGGTGATCTCGGCCAGCATCTGCTCGAGCGTCGCCTGAATGCGCATCGCCCCCTGGGACAAATGCTCCGGTTGGTAAGGATGCGCCTGGGCCAGCCCCTCCAGCCGCGCCACGTATTCGTTCAGCCGCGGGTTGTACTTCATGGTGCAGGAGCCCAGCGGGTATACACCCAGGTCGATGGCATAGTTCCAGGTGGAGAGCCGCGTGAAGTGCCGGATTACCTCGACCTCGCTCACCTCCGGGAAACCGGAAATTTCGGAGCGGACCCAATCGGCGCCGAGTGCAGCGGCCGGATCGACCGGCGGCACATCCAGCGGCGGCAACTGGTACGCCACCTTGCCCGGCGAGCTGCGCTCGAACAGCAAAGGTTCGTTCTGATTGATGTGCGGGCGGACTTTCTTGATCATGTCAAAAGCACCCGGCCAGCCTGTCCATGTCGGCGCGCCTGGCTGTTTCAGTGGCGCATAGCAACAGGCAGTTATCGAGTTCCGGGTAGAATCTCCCTATTTCCAGCCCGCCGATGATCCTCTGCTCGAGCAGACGAAGGTTCATATCCACAGGCGACCCGCCCGCGCACTCCGCCACGAATTCATTGAAGAAAGGTCCGCTGAATCTGCGTCTGGCGCCGCGTTTTTCCAGCTCACCGGCCAGGTAGTGGGCCTTGGCCAGGTTTTGCTCGGCCAACTCGCGCAGGCCGCGCTTGCCATAGACGCTCATGAAAATCGTCGCCATCAGCGCGATCAAGGCCTGGTTGGTGCAGATATTGGAGGTGGCCTTTTCGCGGCGGATGTGCTGCTCGCGCGTGGCCAGGGTCAGGCAAAACGCGCGGTTGCCGTTGGAGTCGGTCGTCTGGCCGACCAGCCGGCCGGGCATCTGCCGGATGTATTTCTCTTTCGCGGCAAGCACTCCCACGAACGGTCCCCCGTAAGAAGGAGAGATGGCGAAGGATTGCAGCTCGCCCGCCACGATGTCGGCGTCCGCCGGCGGCTCGAGCAGCCCCAGCGAGACGGCTTCGGTGAACACGACCACGAGCAGGGCCCCACGCCCGTGCGCGATTTTGGCCGCCTCTTTCACCGGCTCCACACAACCGAAAAAGTTGGGCGTCTGGATTACCACTGCGGCCGTGCTCTGGTCCACCATTGCTTCCAGGGCTTCGAGGTCCACCAGCCCGGTGGTCGGATCGTAGGCCGCTTCTTCCACCGGCAACCGCTGGCGCCGGGCATAGGCAAGATGCACCTGGCGGTATTCCGGATGCACCGACCGGGCCACTATCGCCCGCTCGCGCCCCGTGATCCGGCAGGCCATCAGCGCCGCCTCGGGCAGCGCCGTCGAGCCGTCGTACATCGAGGCGTTGGCCACTTCCATCCCGGTCAACTGGCACATCATCGTTTGAAACTCGAAGATCGAGGTCAGCGTGCCCTGGGAAATTTCCGGCTGGTAGGGAGTGTAGGCGGTGAGAAATTCGCCGCGCAAAATAAGAGAATCGATTACCACCGGTC
>JACQDG010000459.1 GCA_016201185.1 Acidobacteriota bacterium
GGAACAGCCTCCGCGCCGGCAGCCGTCGCTACGCCCGCTGGTATATCTGGGACCGAGGCAGCCAGGGCGGCGCCCCCCGGTTCGGCAGCCCCGCAAACGAAGCCCGCTTCGTCCGTGCCCGCCCCGGTTCGCGTCGAGATTCTGGCCAGCGACACGGTCTGGATTTCCGCCGCGGCCGACGGCCAGCCGCGCTTTCAGGTCACCCTTCAGCCGCAGCAGTCGCGCCTGGTGACGGCGCAGTCGGCGGTGCGTCTGCGGGTGGGAGACGCCGGGGCCCTGACCTTGACCCTCAACGGCGAACGGCAGCCGCCGCTGGGGCCTAAGGGGCAAGTTCGCACGGTTCTACTGACGCCTCAGGGCATGCAGGTTCTGGCGCCGCCGCCGCGCCCCGCCCCGGGCGAAGGAGAGTCCACCGCGCCCGCGGAAGGCGAGACGGGCCCGGGGAAACCTCCTGCGGTCGAACCTCCCGAGCAGCCCAAACCCCCTGCCTTCTGAAAGGGGATCCATTGACGAGAGGAAAACCATGAGCATCTCCCGACGCGCTTTTGCACGCCATCTCACCGCCAGTCTCGGCCTGGGAGTTGCCGGGCCGCTGCGCAGCGCGACGGGCCCGAAAGGCTCTGTCATCAAGAAATTCGAGGTAATCCCTGCGGCGGTCGAATATCGCAGCACCTTCCGCATCGGCCGGGGCCTCGTGGGCGGCAAGGGAGCGGCCGGAAAGCACGTCTTCTTGCGCTTGGAGTCGGCCGACGGCCATGTCGGCTGGGGCGCCACCAATACGGTGCCCAACTGGAGCTACGAGACCCTCGAGTCGGTGGTCGGCACCCTGGAGCATTACCTCTGCCCGCTGGCGCTGAACCGCACTCCGTTCGAGCTCAACGCCATCAAGAAGCTGATGGACCAGAACATCACGAATGCCGTCTCGAACGGCGCGCCTTTTGCCAAGAGCGCCCTGGAGATCGCCCTGCTTGACCTGGCCGGACAGGTCAGCGGCCAGCCTCTCGATCGGATGCTCGGCGGCCGGGTGAGGGAGGTCATAGAACTCTGCTTCGCCCTGAGCGTGGATGAGCCGCAAGCCATGGCCGCCGAAGCGCGTAAATTCCCGGCCTGCCGCTGCTTCAAGGTGAAAGTGGCGGGCGACGCGGACAAAGACCTCAAGCGATTGCGCGCCGTAAGCGATGCCCGGCCCGATGCGCAGTTATGGGTGGACGCCAACCAGAGCTACGCGCCGATCGCCCTGGAGCGCTTCCTCGAAGGCCTGCGGCAGTTTCCCATGGTCCGTTGCGTGGAGCAGCCGGTGCGCAGTGAGGACTGGTTCGGGATGAAGCGGGCGCGGGAGAAAAGCCCTTACCCGATCGACATCGATGAAGGCTGCTTCTCGGCGTTCGATGTGGCGCGCATGACGCGCCTGGAAGCCGCCGACCTGGTGGTTCTGAAGGTCCCCAAGAGCGCCGGGGTAACCAACTGCCTGAAGAGCGCCATCGTCGCCGAGGCCAACGGCCTGGGCCTGCTGGGCAGCGGGCTGACCGATGCCGGGGTCAGCTTCATGGCCGCCATTCACCTCTACTCGACGCTGGACTTGCTGCTGCCGGCGGAGCTGAACGGCCCCCAATTCCTGGCCGACATGATGGTGGAAGGGATCGAGATGGACGGGGTGACGGTGAAAGTGCCGGACCGCCCGGGGCTGGGGATCACTGTGTCGGAGGACAAGGTACGGGCGGCTCGAATCCGGCTGGGGTGATGTATAATGTGATGTATAGAGTCAGGGAGGCGGCCATGCCCGCTATGGTGCGCAAACAGTTTTATATCGAACAGCGACAGGAGCGGCAGCTCAAGAAACTGGCGAAGAAGACCGGCATGACGGAGGCGGCGATCATCCGCCGGGCGCTGGACGTTCAAGTTCACGGCCTCGAGGAAGCCGAAGACCGCGTGCAGGCGTGGCAGGAGGAGCGGGCGTTCATCGAGAGCTGGATGAAAAAAGGACCAGTGGAGGGCGGAGGAAGAAAGTGGCGCCGCGAGGATCTATATGACCGCTGGGAACGGCGCCATCCTTCTTGACACCAACATACTGGTTTACGCCTACGATCGGTCGGATCACGTAAAACAGCACCGGGCGGAAGAGATACTGGATTTCTTGACTTTGCGAGGAGCGGGAGTCATCAGCACGCAAGTTCTAGGCGAATTCTTTTGCACAGTGATACGTAAGCTGGCAAGCCCGCTTTCCCCGGAAGACGCCTGGGGGCGCGTGGACTACTATGTTCGGGCCTGGACGGTGCTGGATGTGACCGGATCGGTGGTCCTCGAGGCGATACGCGGAGTTCGCGAACACCGCCTCAATTACTGGGACGCTCAAATCTGGGCGGCAGCCCGCTGGCATCAGATCCCGGTAATTTTGAGCGAGGGCTTCAACGACGGAGCCGTTCTGGAAAAGGTCCGGTTCCTGAATCCGTTTAGGCCGAGCTTTCGGCTGGCAGACTGGATTGGGTAAAAGGGTGGGTAAAATAAAAGGGCCGGCATGCGGGCACGTAGCTCAGAAGGATAGAGCGGCCGCCTCCTAAGCGGCAGGTCGGCGGTTCGAATCCGCCCGTGCCTACCATCTAACTCCTTAGTCTTCAATGGAAATCCACCGTCTATGCCGCCGCCACCCAGCCGTACTGCGTGTTGCTCGGCAGCGGGCCTCCGGCCTGCTGGTACAACCTCTTCAACTGGTCGACATAATCGTCCGGGACAGGATTTCGTTTGGCGTTGGGATCAATGCCGTATACGCGGGCCGCGTTCAGGCCGAAAATCTGGCGCTTCACTTCCGTCGTGAGCGGTTTATAACCAAATTGCTGGATCAACAAGCCGGGCATTTCCAGGCGTCGCAAAGCTTCGATCTGCCATTGCGGCGAGCCCCACCAGATGGAGTCGGTGCCCCAGAGCACATGGTCGGCGCCGAAGGCGTCGATCATCATGCCCAGCACGTGGCAGCACAGCAGCGGCTGCGTGATCGCCATCATGCCGAAGGTGCTGCCCAGCTCCATGTACACGTTTTTCATGTGCGGGTTCTTCTTGCGCTGCTCGCACAGATCCGATACCCAGGGCACGTAAGAGCTTTTCCGAAACCCATCCTGGGCGGCAGGCAGCGCTGCTTCGAGCGATTGGAAGCCCGAGTGGTAAATCAGGAAATTCAGGTCGGGGAAGTCTTTCGAAACCTTGACAACGTCCCTGGGGTGGCAGTGCTCTTCGTTGAAGATGCCGGACGCCAGCCCTTTGTGGATGCAGATATTCTTCACCTTGAGCCGGCGCGAGTATTCGAGCGTAGGATAGGTGATCTTTTCATCGTCCAGCCACCAGCCGTCCTTGTTTTCACCGAGTCCCTGGCCGGTGTAGCCCTTCCAGGCGTCAATTTTCAGCTTCTCCGCCTGCACCTGCATGCGCTCTTTGTTTTGCGTTCCCAGATCGGGCGAGATCAGGCCGTGGCTCACCATGCGTCGCGAGCGGGCGAGCTGGTTCACCACGTTGCGGGCCTTCACCATCTGATCGGGAGGCAGGATGTGCATTTCATCGGTCAGCCCCGGGACGCCGCTGATCGCCGCCACCTCCGTATCGCTGTCCAGGAATACCTCTTTGATGTAGTTCTCCAGGTACAGGTCTTCGGGTTGGGGGTCTCTTTTTCTGAGCTCAGGATTCCAAGTGCGGCCGTTGCGCCGGAAGTCCATCAAGTTCACGCCGAGGAGCTGCCACTTGCCTACCGCTACGTGGTGAGTCTGGACGTCGAAGAC
>JACQDG010000471.1 GCA_016201185.1 Acidobacteriota bacterium
CCTGGGTCCAGGTGCAAATAAACAGAAGTTTCGAGCTCGCAGGCATGCGCCATCCCGCCCGGCGCCTCCGATTCCCGCAGCTCGTTGATCACCTTCACCGCCAGGCTCGGCCAGAGGAAGCATCCGCAGGCGGCCTCCGTCTCGAGTATCGTGCGCCGGGCAACCAAGTCCAGGATGGGCATGTTCGATCCGTGGCCGTCGGCGATCAGGATATGCCGAAAGCCGTGATGCGCCACGCTCTTCGTCACGTCGAGCACAAAGTGGAGCAGGTGCTCCATGTGGATGTCGATGGTGCCAGGAAAATCCATGTGGTGCGTTTCAAACCCGTAAGGAATCTGCGGCAGCAGCAGGATCTCGCCCGGCGCCGCCTGGGCCGCCGCCTCGCAAATCGACCAGATGATGAAGTTGTCGGTGTCGAGCGGCAAGTGCCGCCCATGATCTTCCACCGACCCGATCGGCAGAATAACCACCGGCTGCGCCTTCGCTGCCTCGCGCATTTCCGGCCAGGTGAGATGCTGGTAGAGATAAGGCTTGCGCTCCATGAAGTCTCCTTGAAAAAGTCCCGCCGGGCAGCTCTACATCGGCCGCCGGCCGCTGTGCACCCCGCCCTGCGCCGCCCGGGCCTGCAGTTCCTTCCACTCGCGACTGCCGTTGTCGGGGATGCGCTCCAGGTATACGCCTTTGGGGAAAATCGGAAGCCGGCCGCTCAGAAAGTCGCCCCAATACTGCCGCGCATGGGCGTAGTAGCTTGTCGCTCCGGAGGGCCAGCGGATGGCCAGCAGCAGGCCGGGGGCCGGATAAGGCTCCTGTTTGAGCGGCTCGATACGGTAGCGGGCCACGGCGTCTTCGTCCAGCTCCACCCCTAGCCCGGGCGCTTCCGGCACGGCCGCCGTCCCGTTCTCCACTTTGATGGCCGGGCGGATCATCTCGTGGGTGTAGAGCTGGTGGCAGTTTACTGCCGGCCACCGGGCGTGGGTCAGCACGGCGCCGAGGTGCAGCGCAAAGGTAGCAGTAATGCCCGTACCCACGAGTTGCAGCCAAAAAGGCTTGTCGGCCGCCGCGGCCACCGTGGCGTCGTTCATCACCCGCCCGGTTCCGCCGCCGATTACGAAACCGTCGCACACCTCCTCCTTCAGCGCGGTCATGATCGGCGGGCTGCCGTAATGCATGGCGATCGGCACCCGGGTCTGGGTCCGCAAGAACTTGTTTCCGGCCACGTCCGATTGCGGAATGGGCGTCTCGTAAATGGCCACCTGCTTGTATTTCTCGATTTCCACCAGGTAGCGGCCGGCATGACTGGTGTCGAGCAGCATGGCGTTGAAGTCGAAGTCGATGTTGAAATGGCTGGGCAGGACCCTGGTCAGCACGCGACACTGCTCGTCCAAGTCGAACCATGGCCGGGCCTTGGTCTTGAAGGCGGTATAGCCCTGCGCCAGCGCGTCTTTGCATTCGAGCGCCCAATCCTCGCCCGGCATGTCGATGGCCCACCAGCTCACGAACGGCCGGTCGCGGTGCTGGTGCCCCAGCAGACGATAAATGGGCACGCCGGCCGCCTTGGCCACCGCGTCGAACAGCGCCATTTGCAGTCCCGCGCCGAGCGAATCGTCCCACATTATCTCGGCTGCGTTGCGCCCAGCCGCCTTCCGCACTGCCTCGTCGGAAACCGTTCCCCAGGTGTAGTAAACCATCGTCTCGCCGAGCCCCGTCACCCCGCATTCGAGCGTCACCCGGCAGATTTCGAAATAGGTCCAATGCGGCAGCTCGCGGATCATGTTGCGTGCCGGCACCGGACGGAACGGCACCTGAATCCACGTTCGCTCGACCTTCTTTACTCCCAGGTTGAGCGCACCCACTAGGGCTGGAACAGCGGGGAAGGCCGCCCCGGCCGCCCCCTTGACACCGCTCGTGCCGAAGAAGCCGGCGCCTCCGGCCGCCCCAAAGAATTGCCGACGGGAAAGGTGGGACTTCATAAGCAAATGCTCCTGTCGCCTTTACAACCCGAAGAGCTGGGCCGATGATACCATTTACAATCGAGAACTCTTATGAGCAAAAGTCACTTCGGCGTTGTTGGTTTGGGCGTGATGGGGCAGAACCTGGCCCTCAACGCGGAACGTAATGGATTTGCGGTCGCCGGCTATGACCTCGACGCCGCCAAGTCCCGTTCCATGGCGGAAAAAGCCGCCGGCAAGAATGTCCAGGTCACCGGCTCCCTGGCGGAGTTCGCCGACGCGCTGGAGTCGCCCCGCCGCATCTTGATCATGGTCCCGGCCGGGCCGGCCGTCGATGCCGTGATCCGCGATCTTCGCCCTCACTTGAAGCCGGAGGACATCCTGATCGACGGCGGCAACTCCTACTTTGAGCACACCGATCGCCGCTCCCGCGAGTTGGCCGAGGCCGGGCTGCGCTTCATGGGAACCGGCATCAGCGGCGGCGAGGAAGGCGCCCTGTGGGGCCCCTGCCTCATGCCCGGCGGGCCCAAGGAGGCCTACCGGGAGATCGAGCCCATCTTCAACAAGATGGCCGCCAAGACCGAGGACGGTCCCTGCTCGGCTTACATGGGAACCGACTCGGCGGGTCACTTTGTCAAGATGGTGCATAACGGGATCGAGTACGGCATCATGCAGTTGCTGTGCGAGACCTACGACATCCTGCGCAAGGTCCTGGGTCTGACGGCCGGTGAGATCGGCGAAATTTACCAGAGGTGGAACGAGGGCGAGCTCAACTCTTTCCTGATGGAGATCAGCGCCGTCGTGCTGGCGAAAACTGACCCGGAAACAGGCCGTCCCCTGGTTGATTTGGTGCTGGACACGGCCGGCCAGAAGGGCACCGGCAAATGGACGGCGCAATCTTCTTTCGATCTGGGCGTGGCCATTCCCACCCTCAGCGTGGCCGTCGAGGGCCGCATTCTTTCCGGCTACAAGGCCGAGAGGGTCGCAGCCGCCAAAGTGCTGAAAGGCCCGGCGGCGCGCTTCACCGGCAATCGCGAGACCTTCCTGAAAAACCTGTGGCAAGGGTTCTACCTCGCCATGCTGGCCTCCTACGCCCAGGGCCTGGGAATGCTGCAGGAAGCCTCCCAGGAGCACGATTACGGCCTCAACCTGGCCGAAATCGCGCGCATCTGGAAGGGCGGCTGCATCATCCGTTCCCGGCTGCTGGATCCCATCAAAAAGGCTTATAAGAAGAATCCGGGCCTCCCCAATCTGCTCGTCGACAAGTATTTCAGCCGGCTCGTGAACCGCTACTCCCGCGGCCTGCGGCAGGTGGTGCAGGTGGCGGCGAAGACCGGCGTCCCGGCGCTGGCCTATAGCTCGACGCTCGGCTACATCGACAGCTACCGCAGCGAGCTGCTGCCGGCGAACCTCTTGCAGGCGCAGCGCGATTATTTCGGCGCCCATACCTACCAGCGACTCGACCGAGAAGGCGTCTTCCACACGGATTGGGCGCACTGAGCAGTATCCTAGGAAAATCAATGCCCCAGGAGACGCTGCGGCAATTCCAGCCCCGCCACGAGTTTTTCATCGGCCTCGACTCCGACGGCTGCGTCTTCGACTCCATGGAGATCAAGCACAAGGAGTGCTTCGCACCGGTCTTCATCAAGCACTGGAAGCTCCAGTCCATCTCTAAGTACGCCCGCGCCGCCTGGGAATTCGTGAACCTCTACTCGGTCTGGCGCGGAGCCAACCGTTTTCCCGCGCTGGTCAAGGTGCTTGACCTGCTGCGTGAGTGGCCCGAGCCGATGCGCCGCGGCGTGCGGATTCCCGACCTCACGCCGCTCCGGGAGTTCATCCACTCTGGCGTGCCCCAAGGCAACCCGGCGCTCGAAGACTGCGTTCGCCGGACCAATGATCCGTTGCTCGCTCTGACGCTCGAGTGGAGCAAAGCCGTGAACCGGGCCATCGCCGAGCTGGTGGAAGGCGTGCCGCCGTTCCCCGGCGTGCGCGAATGCCTGGCCAAGCTGGCGCCCCGCGCCGACCTGGCCGTCATCTCCGGCACACCCGGCGAGGCCCTGGTGCGTGAATGGCAGGAGCACCAGATCGACCACTACGCCGCCGTTATTGCCGGCCAGGAGATGGGCACTAAGAAGGAGCACCTGGAAATCATGGCCAAGGGCAAATATCCGCCCGGCCGTACCCTCATGATCGGTGACGCCCCGGGAGACTTGAAAGCCGCGCGGGCCAACGGCTTCCTGTTCTTCCCCGTCAACCCCGGCCATGAAGAAGAATGCTGGCAGCGCCTGCGCGACGAAGGTCTGGATCGCTTCTTCGCCGGCTCCTTCGCCGGCCCTTACGAGCAGAAGCTGGTGGAAGAATTTGAAAAGCTGCTCCCCGAGATTCCGCCGTGGAAACAAAGGGCGGAACCGCAGCCATGAAGAAATCATGCCTAGACTGACCGGACTGAACAAAGAAGAAACCGGCGCCGAAATCCGCCGCGTCCTTGAACGCCAGGAACGGAGCTACGGCGCCCCGCTCTACAATCACCTGGTGCTGGCCCGCCGGCCCGGCATCTTTCGCGGCTTCCGCGCCATGTGGGACGGTCTTGACGAAAATGCCCTGCTGCCGGCCCGCCTCCGCGACCTGCTCAACGTCAAGGTGGCCTCGCTTATTGGCTGTGGGCTTTGAATCGAGGTGAACTCTGCCGTGGGCAGAGCCGATGGCATCAGTGATGCCGAGCTGGACGCCCTTTCCGCTTACGCCCGCAGCCCGCTGTTTACCGAGCGCGACCGCGCCGCGCTCGAATATGCCGAGGCCGTCTGCGCCCATTCCACCGTCTCCGATCAGCTTTTCGAGCGGGTCCGCCGCCTGTTCAGCGAAGACGAGATCGTCGAGCTGACCGCCACC
>JACQDG010000001.1 GCA_016201185.1 Acidobacteriota bacterium
ACTCGTGCCGCGGCTTAGTCCAACTGATCTTTAGCCCACCGGTTGCGGCTCGAGGCGCTGTGCCGTTCCTCCGGCTCCGAGCGCCACAACCGGCGCGCTAAAAATCCTCTTCGTTAGGCGAAACAGGGGGTGGAATGTGGATTCGCTTCAAGTCGCGTCATTTGCTGCGGCCGTTGCGACGACGATAGCCGCAGGTGCCGTCGTCGTCACGGCGACCATTTACTATGGTCAGTTGAAGGCGATGAAAGAAGCTAGGCAGCTCCAGTCCATTCTCGCGATCATCAACTATCTCGATGATATCGACCTCCGACGCGCTCGCTATTTCATGTTTGAACATGGTGAGAGATTGCGGACTCTGCTCGACACTCCTTTTTCGTGGGACACCCGCAAGGTGATCGATCAGAAAGTACGTGAACTCAGCTCTGGTCAGCTCGGGCTGATCAACATCGATCTCTGTCTGAACTCGCTAAATAACATCTGCTTTCTCGTCCGTCAGGGTTACGCGCCTCCCGCAGTAGTGGATACTCTTATGAAGAACAGCCTACTGCGTGCCTGGTATGCGTTCGGTCCATACATACGCCATCGACGCAGCAGGTCGGATGCGATAGGTTTGCCCTCGTGGTACGCACAACATATCGAGTGGGTTGCTGAGAACATGTGTAAAGCACATTGAGCGTCGTCATAGGGAACGCGTCCTATGGTTGTCAAATGTGCTGTGAGCAGCCTAACGAAGCGCTGCAGGCGACGGCCAAAAGGGGCCGCGCCTGAGCGCCTGCGTTGTTAGGCGGAGGGGAGGCCCAATGAGATGGAACAGTTCGTAAGGTTTGTCGCCCCCGGCCTAGCGGCTATTCTCGTTCTCTTTTCTGGAATTGACTTCATGCCTGCGCCGCCTCGTTACGCGCGGGCTGAGCCACAAACGTAAAGTAATGACAACTCCGAACTCAAGGGCGACAAGAGCCGCCTCAGCCCTGAAGAGGACGCTTACGGAGCGGCGTAGTGGTTTTCAAATGGGATCCAAGGAAAGCCGCTGGGAACCTCAAGAGACATGGGATCGATTTCCACCACGTTTCCCGACACAGACCATTCCAGCTTCGAGCCGCGGTTCTTAACCCTTGGTGTGTCCAGCCGCGGACGCCTCTTGGTGGTGGGGCTTGCGGAGGAAGGTGATACACAACCGACAAGCCGCGCTCGAGGCCGAAAGGCGGGCCCTGCCGGTAAGCGGGCCGATCGCGGTGCAGTGAAGTCAGCTCACCTTGGTGGCCTCGGCGTTGAGCCGGGCCTCGCGTTTCTTGTGGTACGCCACGTTGGCCAGGTGCGGGCCGCAGACGGCCGTGTGGCCCACTTCCACCGGCGCGTTCGGCTCCTTGCGCGTCTTGACGCATTCCAGGAAATTGTTGACGTGGGCCTGGGTGGAGAGCGAGCCCTTGAACTCGTAAATCGGCTCGGGGTTCTTGTCCCACGGCTCCTGATAGATCTTGAACCCGTCGTTATCGAGCATCATGGTGCCCTTGTTTCCCTGAAGGTAGATGGTCCAGCCGTTCTGGTAGGCGTTGTTGTAGTTCAGCGTCCAGGTGGCCATCATTTTGCCGTAGTCGAAGGTGGCGTTAAAGCAATCGGGGGTTTCGGCGCCGATCATGCCATAGACAAAACCCTGGCAGACGGCAGCCCGGGGCGTGCCGGCATTGGTGAACCACTGGACGACGTCCATCAGGTGGGTGCCCTGGTCGGTCATGTTGCCGCCGGAATAATCCCAGAAATAGCGCCAGCTCCGGAAGCGCATGGGCTCCAGCTCGTGCTTCGGCGCCGGTCCCAGGAATTTTTCCCAGTCGACCTTTCCCGGCAGAGGTGTATTGTTGAGCGGCTTTGAAATGTTCCAGAACCACTGCACGCGGGCCAGGTAGATATTGCCGAGCAGCCCTTCGTCCACCATCCTCTTGCAGGCGAGAACGGAGGGCGAACTGCGCCGCTGCATGCCGATCTGCACAATTTGCTTGGTGGCCCGCACGGCCTTGATCATCTGCACGCCTTGCTCGATGGAGTGGGACATGGGCTTTTCCAAGTACACGTCCTTGCCCGCCTTCAGCGCCTCGAACAGCATCGGGGCGTGCTGGTGGTCGGGGCTGGCGATGAGCACCGCGTCGAGGTCCTTGCGCTGGAGAAGCTCGGAGTAATCGGTGTAAACGGCGGCTCCTTCGCTGGCCGCTGTCAGGCCGAGCTCCAGGTTAGGCTCGTAGATGTCGCAGACGGCGGCACAGACGGCCCCGGCCTCTTTGAAATTTGCGGTGACGCCACGACCTCGTCCTCCGGCCCCGATTAACCCGAAGACGACCTGGTCGTTGGCGCCACGCGCCGCTTGCGGCAGGATCATCGGGGTCAAGGCGGCCCCGGCGCCCTTCAAGAAATCTCTGCGGTTCTGGCTCATGCTTGTGTCCTCCACGGAAGGAACGGCGTTATTTTAAGCCCCGGCGGGCCTTTTCGCGCGCCAGCCATTCCTCATATTCTTTTTTTAACGCCGGGTCGCGCGGGCTGCCGTAAATTTCGCTCGATTTATACTTACCGGTCTTAAGCTTTTCCTTGGTCCATATGTCGTGCAACTGGGTGACGGCCGAGCCGTCGAGGACCTTCTGCAACAGGTGCGGCGGGATAAAGCTGACGCCCTCGTTGTCGCCGAAGACCACGTCACCGGGCATGACCGTCACCGAGCCGACGCGGATCGGCACGTTGATGCCCGTCAGCATGACGTTGCCGATGGCGCTGGGATGCACGCCGCGGATGTAGCCCAGCAGGCCGATGGGCAGGATGCCTTCGAGGTCGCGGACGGAGCCGTCAATGACCATGCCGGTCCCGGTGGCCACGTAAATCGCCGTGGCCAGGTTGTCGCCGACGAAGGTGCCGTTCTCCATCTTGCCGAACAGGTCAACCACCACCACGTCGCCCGGCTCGAGCAGGTCGATGACCCGCTGGTTCTGGCTGGGGCCCATGCCGGCGGCCGGCTGTCATCTGCGCCGCCAGCGGCAGCGCAGCTAGAAAGACGAGGATGGCTACTTTTCTCATGGGAAGGAATGTAGCGCAAGAGAGAGGCAAAAGGCAAAGCCTGTCGTGCTACCGTTTATACCCGATCTTGCGCAGCAGGTCCGTGCGCCAGGCCACGTCCGCCGCGCCCTCCACGCCCTTCGGCGAAAAGCCGTCGACCACGCCGAGAATTCCACGTCCCTGCCCGGTCTGGGCCACGATCACTTCAACGGGGTTGGCCGTGGCGCAGAAAATGCCGCACACCTCCGGCACATCCTGGATTCGCTTCAGGATGTTGACGGGGTAGCCTTCCTTCAGCACGATGACGAAAGTGTGGCCGGCGGCCAGGGCCGAGGCGTTCTCCACCGCCGCGCGCTTCATCTCCTCGTCGTTGCCCTCGACCCGCGTCAGGCAGGCGCCCGAGGCCTCATTGAAGGCGACGCCGAACTTCATTCCCGGCACGGTGGTGACGATGGCCTCGTAAAGGTCCTCGACGGTCTTGATGAAATGCGTCTGGCCGAGGATCAGGTTGGCGTTCTCGGGGATGCGCATCCTGACGGTCAACAGGTCCATGGCAGCCTCGCCAACATGTTACCATCCTGATATCTGGGGAAATCACTCACCATGGCGGCAGCCGCCGATCAAAGCCGGGGCCTAGCCCAGGCGCAGGAGAACCAAAGCTCCATTTTCTACATGGGGCCGCGTTATCCCGTGCTGGACCGCTGGGGGCAGACCAATATCCGCGGGCTGTACCTGGCGGGCGACGTGGCCGGTACTCCCGACATCAAAGCGGCGATCAACGGCGGGGCGGCCGTGGCCCGGCGGCTGGTGGCGGAAGAACCCGGGGAGCGCGAGCCGGACGTCGAGTACGACGTGATCGTGGTAGGCGCCGGGCCAGCCGGGGTGAGCGCAGCGATGGAGCTGCGCCGCGCCGGCCAGCGGGTGCTGGTCATCGAACGCACGCGGGCCTTCTCAGCGATTCGCGGGCTCGGGGTGGAGCGGGAACTATTCTTGGCTTCCACTGGCTCGCCCAAAGTTGACGGCCCCTTGTGGTTTGGCGACTGCCGCGCCGGAGAATTGCTGGCCCGGTGGACGCAGACCCTCGACGAATCGGGCTTCCCCATCAACGAGAACGAGGAACTACGCGAGATCAAAAAGATCGGCGCCGTATTCCGCGTGACCACCAGCCGGGGCGAGTACCGCGCGGCCCGCGTCATAGCCGCCATCGGCAGGCTGCATTTCCTCAAGAAAGTAGGGGTCGAGGAGGTTCCGGTCGCCGAGATGCCGCTTGAATTTTTCCGCCGCTGCGGCATCGTTTATGAAAGGGACTGGCACATCCAGCGATACGCACTGTTTGTGCTGAGCTGCCTCCTGGTGGGGGCCTTTTATGTAATCAAGAAATTCAATCCGCACCTGATTACGATCGGCGGGCTGGGGCTCGATAAGCTGTACACCATTCTATACAGCGCCATCATTTTCGGCTTTGGCATTCGCAGCATCGTGGTGTGGCGGCGCCGCCGATGGCGGGAAGCGGAGGGCAGCGGCGGCAGCCAGACGCTGCGCCTCCTTTCGCTCATCTTCTGCCAGGTGTTTTTTTTCTGGATCCTGCCCGATTACATTGTCAAAGACTGGCGGGCGGGCAACGTGCTCTATCCCTGGCCCCTGGGCCTGCGGCCCACGACCTTCGCGGCTTATCTGGAAAAGCCCTTTTATCTTTGGGCCGCCCTGATTGGGACGCTGGTCGCCCTGCCGATCGTGGTGCAGTTCCATGGCAAGAAGTTCTGCACCTGGGTGTGCGGCTGCGGGGGCCTGGCCGAAACCCTGGGTGATCCGTGGCGGCACTATTCGCCCAAGGGTACTATCAATACAAAGCGAGAGAAATGGATTTACCTGGTGACGGGGTTCACCGCGGTCTCGACCGTATTGGTGGGATTCGGCTACGATCTCAGGCTGTTCGGCCTGCGCCTGAGCATCCTTTACGACTTGACCGTGGACCTGGCGCTGATCGCCATCATCCCCGTGGCCATGTATTTCTTCCTGGGCGGCAAGACCTGGTGCCGCTACTGGTGCCCGGTAGTGGGTTGGATGAACCTGGTGGGGAAGAAGACCAGCCGGTTCCAGGTGTCGGCCGATAGGAAACGCTGCATCACCTGCGGGATGTGCGACCGCTATTGCGAGGTCGGCGTCCCTGTGATGCGCTTTGCCGTGAAGGGCGAGTCGTTCGGGATGGACAACAGCTCCTGCATCGGTTGCGGCATCTGCATCCAAGTCTGCCCGACCGACGTGTTGCAGTTCGGCCCGCCGCGCCGGGAGGGGCAGCCAGTTTTTCGGATTTTGCGCTAACCTGGGACGGCCTGGCAGCGTCTTTGTTGCAATACTGGTGGTTTCCGAGAGGAGGGAGTCATGCGGAAGAAATGGATCGTCGCGGGCTGCCTGCTGGCCCTGGCCGTGCTGGCTCTGGCGCCGGCCCAGCAAACCAACGTCGAGAAACTGGCCCCCTATTTCCCTACGCCCGAGTCGGTGGTGAAGAAAATGCTCGAACTGGGCGAGCTGAAGGCCGGGGAGTGGCACTACGACCTGGGCAGCGGCGATGGCCGCGTAGTGATATGGCGGCGCAGAAGTTCGGCGCCCACTCAGTGGGCTACGAAATCAGCGACGAAGAGCCCAACTACCTCTACAGCAAGAGCATGGCGCGAATCAAGGAGCTGGGACTTGCGAAACTCGCCACCATTGTCAAGGAAGACCTGATGAAGGCCGACTTTTCCAAGCCCGACATGATCACCGTCTACCTGCTTCCTTCCTCCAACGACAAGATCCAGCCGTTGCTCGAAAAGGGCATGCGCAAAGGGACGCGTGTGGTCTCCCACGACTTCGAGTTTCGCGGCTGGAAAGCGGAAAAGACCATTACCGTGGAGGACAACGACGAAGGCTTCGGCCGCAGCCACACGCTTTATCTCTATCTGAGATAACAGGGGCCCCGCCGGCGCCGGAGATCAGCGGCCCTTTTTGATCAGGGCAGGATAGCCGTGTTTTTCGAGCTCGAGTCGGCCCCGGGACGCCTGGAGCTCCGTTGAAAACGGACCAACCACCACCCGCCGAAGAGCGCCGCCGGCAAGAAGGCGGGCCGGGAAGCCCGCCTGTTTCAGTTCCTTCGTTAAGGCAACAGCTCGTTCCGGATCGCGAAAAGCGCCCACTTGGATGAAAAGCGACTCCACCTGCTCTGTCTTGTCCACGTCAGAGGGAGGCGAAGGAGGCGCTTCCTTTGCCAGCGTCCTGGTGGTCGCATGTCCAGGCTTAGAGAGAATGTCGGAAGGTATGAGATTCGCCCGGTATAACCAGAATCCCGCCAGGATTCCAGCGCTCGCGCCGAAGAGAAGCGCGGCTCCCAGCAGCCAATTGATTCCAGCCGCTGGCGGCGAGGTGGCGCTGGTCTCGCGGTCCTCATACAAAATGGGATCCATCCTGGCCAAGTTTTCCCTCTCAGACGAGCTTAGGGCGCTTCGCCCAGACGAGGAATAGATCTTTGGTATATTTGCAGGGAGTACTTTCGTTCTCCCCCGCGGGGAGTACGGATGGGAGAGCGCCGGCTGAACTGGGGTGGGTGGAGGGATTCGAACCCTCGGCCACTGGAACCACAATCCAGCGCTCTGCCAGCTGAGCTACACCCACCGTTTGGCAGTAAGTTCATGGTATCACACGAGCCTTCTTACGCTCAAAACGCGTTCCGCCGGCTCTAAGGCAACGCGAAAGCAACAACGTAGTCTCCGAGCTTAATGCCCATGGCTTTTCCATGGCCGCCGGCAGAGATCACGACGTATTGCCGGCCCCCGGGACGAGCTCGAAAGGTCATGGGTGTTGCTATGGCGCTGACCGGGAGACGGCCGGTCCACAGTTCCCGGCCGGTTTCGGTGTCAAACGCGCGCAGGGAGCTATCCAGGGTCGCGCCGATAAACGTCACGCCACCAGCGGTCGTCAGCGGCCCGCCCAGATTCGGGGTTCCCCACTTGACCGGGAGCGGCGCCGGCAGCAGGTCGCGGACTGTGCCAAGCGGGACCTGCCATCGAATGCTCCCGGTCGAGGCATCGACGGCCGCCAGCGTGCCCCAGGGTGGCCAGTTGCAGGGGATGTGCCACGGGGAAAGCAGCGCTCGCCGGCGCATCACGTAGGGCGTACCTCTCTGGTGTGCGTATTCCCAATCACCGCCCTCCCGTCTGAGACGCTCCGCCTGCTCTCGAGGAATCAGTTGCACGATGAAAGGGATACTTGTCTGATTGACGAGGATCAGGCCCCGGGCCCGATCAAAGGACACGCCGCCCCAGTTCGTACCGCCGATGTTGCCGGGCATCTGGAGCGTACCTTGCAGGCTGGGCGGGGTGAAGATGCCTTCCGAGCGCAGGCCGGCGATCGCCTCGCGGCACTTCCCCCGGTCCCACCAAGTCAGCCCCCAGGCGTCCTCCGGGCGCAGACGGTCCGGGACCAGTCGCGGTGTCGCCACCGGAAAAGGCTGCGTGGGGGAGAGCCATTCGCCCGGAACGCCCCCTTGCGGCACCGGCCGCTCCTCGACGGGCAAGAGCGGCTGGCCCGTGTCGCGATCGAGAATAAATACGTGCCCCATCTTGCTGGCCTGCGCCAGGGCGGGAACGCGCCGGCCGTCGCGCTCTATCTCGATCAGAGAAGGCGCGGAGGGCAAGTCGTAGTCCCACAGATCGTGATGCACGACCTGAAAATGCCAGGCCACCTTACCTGTCGACGCCCGCAGGGCCACGACCGAGTCTGCGTAAACATCCTGCCCCTGGCGCTCGCCGCCGAAGAAGTCAGGGCTCGGACTGGTGGTGGGCACAAACACCAAGTCGCGCTCCGGATCGGCTGAAAGGGGGCCCCAGGCGTTCGCCGCGCCGGTCCGGTCGGCTCCGTTCTGCCAGGTGGCGCGCGCGGGATCGGACGGGTCGCGCGGCACCGGGTCCCACGCCCAGAGCAGCGCGCCCGTGCGAGCATGATAGCCGCGCACCACGCCCGCCGGCATATCTATGCGGTTGTTGTCGTTGATCGCCGAGCCGACGACGAGGACTTCGCGCACCACCGCCGGCGGAGACGTGAAGTGGTACTCGCCCGGGTAGCGGATGCTGATTCCGGCGGTCAGCGAAACCTCGCCGTTTGCGCCGAATCCGGAGCACGGCTGGCCGCTGGCAGCATCCACCGCGATCAGCCGCCCGTCCTGCGTGGCTTCGTAGATTCTCCGCCGGCACGTCTCGCCGGCCTGGCGCTCGGGATCGACCCAGGTGGCGAGGCCGCGACACGTAAAGCCGTCTCCGTAGTCTCCGATGCGGTTGATCCTGGGATCAAAGGCCCATTTCTCCTGGCCCGTTTCCGGGTCGAGCGCAATGATGCGGTTGAACGGCGTCGCAACGTACAGCGCGCCGTCGATGAACAGCGGCGTCGCCTCGAACGTGCTTCTGGTGCGGACACGCTGCCCGTTCCAGGCGCCCGAGCCATCGGATATGTCCCCGGTGCGGTAGGTCCACGCAATCTTCAGTTGCCGCACGTTCTCCTTGGTGATCTCCGCCAGGGGAGAGTAGCGCGAGCTGCCCGGGTCATTCCCGTATGTCGGCCACTCCTCAATCGGGGCAGCGGGATCACGCGGGGTTACTCTCCCGGGGCCACAGGCCCCTCCCAATACCGTCAAAACGAGACAACAGATCCGTTGGAATCTCATCCTGCTCGGTTCTCTCCTTCCGATAGTCGGCCAAGCTGCCCCCGGAAAAATAAGTTAATTCCAATAAAGGATGACCTTGCCAGATTGGCCGGTCATCATCACTTCGAAGGCCTTCTGAAACTCGCTGCAAGGAAAGCGGTGAGTGATCACGGGGCTGATGTCAAGTCCTGACTGGAGCATGACCGTCATCTTGTACCAGGTTTCGTACATTTCGCGGCCATAGATGCCCTTGATGGTCAGCATATTGAAGATCACGATGCGCCAGTCTATCGACATGTCATGTTCCGGGATTCCAAGCATGGCGATCTTGGCGCCGTGACTCATGTTCGTGAGCATGTCACGAAACGCCTCGGGATTGCCCGACATCTCAAGGCCCACGTCGAAACCTTCCCTCATCCCGAGCCTCTTTTGGACCTCGCTCAGCGTACCGGAGCGGATGTTCAGGGTGACCGTGGCGCCCATTTTCCCGGCCAGGGCGAGGCGATAGGGGTTCACATCCGTGATCACGACGTAACGCGCCCCGGCATGACGCGATACAGCCACGGCCATAATCCCGATCGGGCCCGCGCCGGTAATGAGCACATCCTCTCCCAGCACCGGGAAAGACAAGACCGTATGAACCGCATTACCGAACGGGTCAAAGATCGCTGCGATGTCCTGGTCTATCGCTTCGTGATGGCGCCATATGTTAGTCATAGGCAGAGCGATGTACTCGGCGAACGCACCCGGCCGATTGACCCCCACTCCCTCTGTTCTGGCGCACAGGTGCCTTCTTCCCGCCAGACAGTTGCGGCAGCGCCCACAGACCACATGACCCTCGCCGCTCACAATGTCGCCCGGATAGAAGTCAGCGACGTTCGAGCCGACCTCGACGACCTCCCCGACGAACTCGTGGCCTATCACCATGGGTACCGGAATTGTCTTTTGCGCCCAATCGTCCCATTTGTAGATATGGAGATCTGTGCCGCAAATACCCGTGCGGTGGACTCTGATGAGCGCATCATTGATGCCGATCCTGGGTATGTCGACGTCCTCCAGCCAGAGCCCAGGTTCCCTTTTGCTCTTGACCAGCGCTTTCATCTCTTATCGCCGTGCCCAAACGGGCAGTTCCGTATTCGTCCTCGTTCGCCACAGCCATCAGCTTGGCTAACCCTTGCGGTCAACATCATGTAATTCTCATTTTGACCGGGGTTAGGGGGGGCCAGAATCGTACGCTGGCTCGGAGCTTGCCTGTCCGGGTTTCGTACACCCGGCAAATGCCGGCGATTCTGTTCCACTTAAACTTATCGCAGTCCTCCTCGGACATCTGACGGCCAGGGATGCCGTTAATAGCTTCCCATTCCGCACGCGTCCATGGGTGGCTGTGAATATCCCCGATCAGTTCGGTGCCCGCTTCTTTGGCATGTTCGGCTGCATCCACGAGCCAGGCATCCTGCCAGTCTGCGCGTTGGGTTGTACAGAACCGCTCCGCGTCCTCCGGGTAGTGAATCTCTGTGATGCTGACACGGCGGCCGGCAGGGGATTCCTCGTCGAACCCAATGAGCAGTGCATACGTCTCTTTCGGAAAAACCCGCTTGGCTTCACGTTTGAATCCCTCAATCAACCGCCGCGGGCATTCCACCAGAATCGGTTTCACGTTCTTCGCCAAACTCCTCCGCCTTGACGCCGGGCTATTGTGGATGATAGTCAGGGCCTTGTCAAAGTCCCCTCCAATTCTCCCACGAGAATGCTCAGAGCCGAGGCGTACTCTCCCAGGCCGGCCTCAAAGAAGGGGGCAGGTGTATACTGTCAGGCTGATCGGGAACCCCAAATGATTGAATAACGGCGTCGGCTCCTCGCGACCGAGTAGACTTGGCAGAGACGATCTGACCAAGACTCGGAGGAAAGGAGCCGAGTATGTTGATTATAGGCTGTGATTTTCATACGCGCTTCCAGCAAATTGCGATGCTGGACCCGCAGAGCGGCGAGGTTATCGAGCGCCGGTTAGAGCACGAGAACGGTGAGGCACGGGCCTTTTACGCCGCACTCCCTGGCCCGGCTCGCGTGGGAATGGAAGCTACCGGTTATGCTCATTGGTTCGAAGCCATGCTGGCGGAGCAAGGACATCAACTCTGGGTGGGAGACGCGGGTGCGATCCGTGCAGCGATGGTGCGGAAACAGAAGACGGACTCGCGCGATGCCTGTCATCTACTGGACTTGCTCGCCACGGACAAGTTTCCCCGCATCTGGACTCCTTCACCGAGCGAGCGGGATGTGCGGCAACTTTTACGGCATCGGTATAAGCTGGTTTGCTTGCGAACGTCAGTGCGGAACCAGTTGCACGCTCTGGCGATGGGCCAGGGTATCTGCCGAAGAGCGAAGATGTGGACGGTGGCTGGCCGCCAGGAACTGGAGGGCCTGGCGCTGGGTCCGTGGGCCAGTCGTCGTCGGCAGGAGCTGCTGGAGATGCTGGACCGGCTGGACCCCTCGATCGATGAGTTGGACAAAGCGGTGATCCAGGAAGCAGAGAGCCGCCCGGCAGCCGTCCGCTTGATGGAACATCCCGGAGTGGGGGTGGTGACGGCACTGGCGTTTGTGGTGACGATGGGGCCCATCGGCCGCTTCCCGAAGAGCAAGCAGGTAGTGAGTTATCTGGGGTTGAATCCCAGTGAGAGCAGTAGCGGGGGCAAACAACGGCTGGGTTCGATCAGCAAGCAAGGCAACTCCATGGTGCGTTTTTTGCTGGTCGAAGCAGCGCAGACGGCCTCGCGATACGATTCGGATTTGCGGCGGGATTATCAACGGTTGAAGTTCCGCCGCGGCAGTGGGGTGGCCAAGGTGGCCATCGCGCGAAAGTTGGCGGTGCGGCTGTACTGGAAGCTGCGGGAAGCAGCTCAGCCAGGCGCCGCCGGCTCGCACGCAGGGTAGCCCGAGGATTTCCATGGTGGACTTAAGTCCATCGACAAAATGATGGAGCGCCCTGCCTCCCCTGGAAACAGAGGGGGAGTTCGAAAAACGAATCATGGTCTGTGGTTGAAGATCGCATAGATGGTTGGTGGAAGCTAATTCCACCGCAGGATTTAAGGGAGACGAGTCTTGGTCAGGCGCCGGAAAGAGATTTCGATTAAGACGAAGTCTCGCTTTGCGCGATCTTCGTCCGCACGCCAGTATAGCGAGCCGTCCGCAGCGTCAAGGGTCTGCGATGAACGGTCCGACAAAAACCGTCGGCCCGCCCTTGACCCTGCTCCCGGCTCGAAAAAGCGGTGGTGTCTCTTGACAACGCCGACGCTGTTATAGATGGAAATTGACAACGCCGACGCTGTTATAGATGGAAATTCCGGCTCAAGAGAACAAGTTCGATGACCGGGTCCGATCTCGCCCCGGCGGCTTCGAAAGCCGGGTCCTGGCTCAGCAGCAGCAACCTGCATGAGAAGAGCTTGTCCCCTTTCTCGGGCCGATTGGTTCGCGGCCGCAGTGCTGGGGGCAACTACCCTGGCTGTTTTCGGCGCCGGAGCCGCCCGCCTCGGTTTCTATTATGACGACGCCGGAGCATTAATCCGGGTGCCCTTCGCCAATCTGCAAAGGTTGTGGTTACTGATGAGAGAAGACGTGCCAAGGCGATTCTTCGACTCGCTCTGGCAGTTTCTGCTGTTTAAACTCGTGGGTGAGCCACTTAGCAATCTGCCTGCGTTGCATCTCGTCCAATCGGCGATCGACGGCCTGGTCGTGGTCTGTTTCTTCTTCTTGTTGCGGTTCTTATGCCTGCCCGCCTACGCGGCCATCCTGGCTGCTGCCCTTTTCAGCTTCTGGCCCAATCACGGGGAGACGCACTTCTGGCTGACCTCAGCCCCACAAAACCTGCTCTCTACGCTCTTTGTGGTCTTATTTGCAATGACCAGCGTTTTGCTCGCTGGTGAGCGGCGCCCATTGTGGCTGTGGGCTTTCGATGCGGTCGCCTTTGTCTGCGCGTTGTTCACTTACGATCAGGGTATTTGCGTCCTGTTCGTAATCGTTGCCTTGCGCCTGGGTCTGGCGTTTTTTGATCGTTGGAAGGATAGATGGAATGTCCTCGCGGCTCATCTTCCGTGCTTTGCGACAGGCGCTTGCTACCTCTGGTTCCGAATGAAGTTCCACCCTGACACCTACACCATGGTCGTTTCCACTCCTTTGCCGGTGCTGGGGGCCACTATTTCCAACACGGTCTCCAATACCCTGGGCAGGATGTGGCTCGAACACGTGATGCCGCTCTTGGGCCGGGCTACTATCACCGACTGGCTGCTGGCCTTTGCGGTGGCGGCGGCTCCCACATGGCTGGCCCTGCGGTTGGCCCTGCGATCTTCCAGCTCTTCTCGATCAGAGATGGGGTGGAAGGGCCTGGGAGCAATTCTTCTCCTGGCGCTGGTATTCTACCTCGCGGGGTACTTCCCAATCTGGTTCTGGTACAGCTCACCACGCCACCACTACCTGCCTTCCGTCGGGTTGTTTGCAGGCGTATCGGCTTGCCTGGTCTGGGTTCTCAATAGCCTTCGTTTGAGGTCGGGGCGGGCGCTCGTAATCCTGCTTGTAGGAGGGGCGGTCTTCTTCCTCGCGGCGGCGAGCCGCGGGGAGAGCCACTTTTGGGAGAACTCTTTTACCAGCAAGAGGCAACTATTTGCAGAATTGAAGCCCGACTTGGTAGGCCAAGAAGTTCTGGTACTTGAGGACTTCCCTTTCTTCCTGGGACCAGCTTTTTCCATCACCACCCACGACGCGCAGTACGGACCTCAGTTGCTGTATCACGGATCCTCCCGCCTGCTCCACCCACAGTTCCACGGATCGATTGGGGGCACCCCTGCGCCGGGCGGATTGTTCCTTTTCACCCATGCCCTTTATGGCGGGGAAAGTTTTCAGTATTACCCCACCCAGGATGCCCTGATCGCGCGCTTTACCTCATGGGAGAGAGGCAGTTTGAAGTTTCAAAAGAACCCGGCGAGACCCTTGCCTTACCAGGTGATCTCCGCCGACCGGAGGCCCAAGAACGCTTCCTTCGCCATTCAGGAAACATCCGCCCGCCGCGAAGGGGATGGGGTCATTGTATCGTTGCGGTTCCAGGCCAATGTTCCGCCGCAGACCTATCTCACCGCCATTTTCAGCTTCAATCATGGGGGCAAATTCCTTCGTTGGGGCCAGCGCGACAGGGCGGGAGACCTCAATGTCGTGCCCGTACTGCTGAGCGACCCAGGACCGAACCCGCGCTCCGGCGGCTGCGAATGGGTCGAAACCTTGCGGCTTCCTTCTTTCCCCCAGACGGACCGCATCCGGATGGATTTTTTCGAGGCCAGGAAACACCACCCTCCAGCATACCTGGGCGGAGCCGAAGTGGGTGTGGAACCCTGAATGGCGTTATCACGGAACCGCGGAAACCGATGCGCCAAAACGTTCTTCCGCAGAGGCTTAAGGAATGAAGCGAGAGCCGCCATCCGCTCCGGGTCAGCCGCCCGGCCCCTGCGCCGGCGCTCCCCGAGATACCTTCTGTTGGGCGGGGCTGGCGCTGGTCACCCTTTGCCTACTGGCGATCAATCACTTCTATTACTTAACAAACACCCGCGTCCCCACTTACGATGAAGCCTGGTACCTGGAAACCAGCCTCCACTTCTACCATGCGCTCGCCGACCACGATCCGGGCCGTTTCCTCTACCTCTACAAGACGGCGTTCCAGACCAAAGCCCCGCTGATCTCACTTCTGCCCCAGCCTTTCTACGTGCTTTTCGGAACCAGCCACTGGTCGGCGCTGCTGGCGAACAGTCTGTGCTTGGTGATCTCCAATCTGTGCCTGTTTCTCCTCGCCCGGCGCCTGTTCGCGGCCGAGGTCGGCCTGATGGCCGTGGTCTTCTACCAGACCATGCCGTTGGTCTACGGCCTTTCGCGGACGTTGATGGCCGAGTATGCGCTTGCGACGCTGGTCCTGGCGTGGCTCTACTTGCTGACGGCCTCCGAAGGCCTGAGCCGGGGAGCGATCAACTTCGCGCTGGGAGTGGTCCTGGGCCTCGGCTTGCTGATGAAGATCGTGTTTCCCATTTTCATTGCCGGGCCGTTACTGGTGGCCTGGATGCTGCGCCGCCGCCGCGCCAAACCCCTAGCCGGCGCCGAGACGTTCTGGCTCTGGCGGCTTTGCGCGCGGCGGCCGCTGGCCGCCATCGCCGTTCCCGGGCTGGGAATTGCTGCTACCTGGTACGCCTTCAATCTGATGAATGTCCTGCGCTTTGCATGGGAAAACGCCTATGGCGGGATCGCTGCCGGCTACAGCGCCACCGGACAGCCTTCCCGACTTCTCCTGGCCATCAACGAAGGAACCTCGCTCTACTACGCGGCGGCAGTGTTGCTTCTGGGGCTGGGCGCCCTGGCCGCGGGCAGAAAGCGCCTCCAGTGGAAAGAGCTGATTTCGAACGAGCGCGCTCTATTCTTGCTGAGCTGGCTGGTAGCTCCCCTACTGGCCGTCTCGGCCAGCAGCAACCGCGAGATCCGCTTCGTCATTCCGGTGTTGCCCGTTGTTGCGATCTTAGTGGCGCTTTCCATTTTTCAAATGGGGCGCCGCCGGAGCTTACAAGGAGTTCTGGCGCTCCTGGTTCTGATTCTTCCCCTGCGGCTGTATGCCGAACTCAGTTTCCGTCCCGCCGCGCCTTCTCGCCAAACAACGACCCAACTGGGGCCTTTCGTCCTTTTCAGTTCCGATCTGGGGTGGGCTCACTCGCCGGATTCGAAAGGCGCCTGGGGTCAAGAGCGTATATGGGAGGCGATTCACCGCATCGACACGCCGGACGGTAAACCGCATTACGTCATAGTGGGCGTCGAGCATCCCTTTCTTAACGCCAACATGCTCAGCTATCTCAGCGCCTATACGCCCTCCAACCTGCGCTTCACTTCCCTGGGTTACGCCGAATCTTCCGCCGACCGGGCCGTCGAGCGCATCTATCGGATGGATGCGCGCTTCCTGCTGATGGCGGAAGGCTTTCACGGCTCCGAGTTGCCCGGCTTCTTGAATCAAGTGAACGCCGAGGTGCGGCGCCGCCTTGATCGAGGAGAGTTGCCCTTTCGCCTTCAGCTCAAGATCGTGCTCCGCGAAAACATTCAGGCGCTCATCTACAAAAGGGAGGGGGCATGAATCGCACGGCCGCGAGCCCAGCGTGGTCCAGGACCGCCACGGAGTAATTGTTGTGCTCGGGGCGGCTCTGTTCTACATTACTAAGGTTCTTGTCGGACAGCGTGGATGCCACTGGTGGACCGATTTCTCATAACCGGAGGGTGTGGTTTTATTGGATCACACGTCGCCGAGGCATTGCTTCAGCAAGGCCATTCCGTCGCGCTGGTTGACAGCTTGGATTCCTACTACCCCGCCGCCACCAAGAGGGCCAACCTGGAGGAAGTGGGCCGGGCTGGAGGCTTTCGCCTGTACGAGGTTGATGTGCGGCATCCCGTGGCTCTTCGCGGCGTGTTCGAAAAAGAGCGACCTGCGATCGTGATCCATCTTGCGGCCCGGGCGGGGGTGCGACCTTCCATCCGGCGCCCGGCGGTTTACGCGTCGGTAAATGTGGGGGGCACTTTGCATATGCTCGAACTGGCCCGCGCTTTCCGGGTGAAGAAGTTTGTCTTTGCTTCGTCCAGCTCAGTCTACGGGGTGACCTCGCGTGTACCTTTCTGCGAAGATAGCGCCGATCTCAAGCCCATCTCTCCCTACGGGGCAACCAAACTCGCGGGCGAAATGCTTTGCCACGCCTATGCGCACTTACACGGGTTGTCGGTGACATGCCTTCGTCTGTTTTCCGTTTACGGTCCGCGGCAGCGACCGGACCTGGTAATTCACAAGTTCATCGCTTCGCTGGAGGCCGGCCGACCAATTCCTATTTTTGGAGACGGCGCCAGCGGCCGAGACTTTACCTATATAAAAGATATAGTGGCCGGCATTCTGGCGAGTGTGTCCCACGGCGCCCAGTACGATGTTTTCAACTTGGGGAACTCTCGGCCGGTGACAATTCTGGAGCTGGTCCGGCTGCTGGAACAGATCACGGGGAAGCGCACCCGGCTTCGCTTCCTTCCGGCGCGGGCGGGCGATGTGACGCTCACCTGGGCTGATATCACCAAGGCCCGGCGCCTGCTAGGCTATGATCCGCGAACTTCTCTCTCGCAGGGGCTGAAAAGATTTCTGGCGTGGCGCCATCACGCGAAAAGCCCGGCGCTCGAAGGCGCGGGGCTTTAGACCGAGATGATAGAATGCTGGCTTGCTACGCGAACGCACGCCGATTGTAGTACTGGGAGCTGGTCCGGCTGGCCTCGCCACGGCGCTGCGGCTCGCCCGTCGCGGCGCCTTTGAGGTGACGGTAATCGAGCGACAGGGTGTGGTGGGGGGCAACGCCGGGAGCTTTGAATTGGAGGGCCTGCGGGTCGATTACGGCAGTCACCGGCTTCACGCCTCGTGCCGGCCGGAGATTCTGGCCGACATTCGCGCCATGCTGGGCGCGGCTTTGTTAAGTCGGCCCAGGAACGGCCGGATCCGATTGCGCGGACGATGGGTACGTTTTCCCCTCCACCCGCTGAATCTTGCCTTACACCTGCCGCCCGCATTCTTCCTCGGTGTCTTGCGAGATGCTGTAACGAAATCCCGGCAGGGCAGCGCCCGGGAAACATTTGGCGGCGTCTTGGAGCGCGGCCTGGGCAAGACGATCTGCCGCGATTTTTATTTTCCTTATGCCGAGAAGATCTGGGGGCTGCCTCCTTCTGAGCTGGACGCCGAACAGGCGCGGCGTCGCGTGTCGGCTGGATCCCTGTCGAAAGTGTTGCGGAAGGTCGCGGCCACCGTGCCGGGGCTGAGGGCGAGCAACAGCGCCTGCTTCTTCTACCCCAGAAATGGATACGGCCAGATCAGCGAGGCGTACTACCGAGCTGCGACCGAGGCCGGTGTTGCCGTGAGATTCCGGGAGACCTTGACCGGCGTGGAACTCGCGGACGGACGCGTGGTTGCTGTAAGAACGTGCGGTGAAGACGGTGTTTCCTGCCTCCCGGCACGCCAGGTCATCTCCACCATCCCGCTGCCGTCCTTGGTCCGGTCCGTGACTCCTCCCGCGCCTCCGGAGGTCCTGGCCTCGACGGAGGCTTTGCGGTATCGTGCCATGATCCTGATCTACCTGGTCATGGCCACCACGCGCTTCACCGAATACGACGCCCACTATTTTCCTGAAAGGGACGTGGCGATCACGCGTCTCTCAGAGCCCAAAAACTATGGCTTGGCGGAGGTTGATGGGACGACTGTGCTTTGCGCGGAGCTGCCGTGCTCACCGCAGGAACCCGTCTGGAAGGCAAGCGACCAGGAGTTAGGGGCCCTTGTCGAGGAAGCACTTGCCCGGGCCGACCTTCCGCTGCACGTTCCTCTGCGGCGAGTAGTGACGCGACGCCTCGAGCAGGCGTATCCCATCTACACGCTTGACTACCGGGAGCACTTCGATCGCCTGGATGATTGGGTGAAAAACCAGGAGGGCCTGCTAAGCATCGGGCGGCAGGGACTGTTCGCCCACGATAACACCCACCATACGCTGGCCATGGCTTATGGCGCCAGCGATTGCCTCGACCCGGCCGGGAAACTGGACCGTGAGCGATGGGCCGTCTATCGCCGCGACTTCGAAGAATTTGTCGTGGAGGATTGATCCCAGAGGAACAACCTGGCGGTGCCAGCATCTGAAACCGCGCGTCATGGCCGCGATGATCAGCAAACTATTCTAGATAAAGTAGTTGACATGTACCCCAGAGGTGAGAAAATAAGGAACTGTCCAGTAGCGCACGGTTCGTGCTTCTGAGGGGGCGTCCCGCCGGCGGAAACCTGGCGCGGGCGCGGATGGGACAATCGGTGGCTTTCCAACGTTCCCAGAACCCCAGGGACATGGAGTATTCGATATGAAAGCCCTCCATCGCCTCATCCGCCACGCGCGCATCACCCGGCGAAACTATCATGACCTTCCCAGTCCCCCGTTCCTTATCCTGTTTATCAACTCCATCTGCAACCAGAAATGTGAGCACTGCTTCTACTGGCGCAATCTCAACCGCGACGATGACCTGACAAGAGAGGAGATATTCTCCCTTTCGCAGCAGCTCGGCAGGGTCGAGAACCTGAACCTTTCGGGTGGCGAGCCTTTCCTCCGGCCGGAATTTGGCGAGATCTGCCGCCAGTTCATCCGGCGCAACAAGGTCCGCCAGATCTACGTGCCCACCAACGCCTACTTTACCGACAGGATAGTGCAGCAGATCACCGAGACGCTCAAAGAAAAGGAGCTCGATCTCTTCGCCGTCGAGATCTCACTAGAGGGCATGGGGGAGTTTCACGACAAGTTCCGCGTATCCCCAGGGTCCTTTGATAGAGCCATGGCTTCCTACGAAGCTCTGGCAAGGTTGCAGGAGCGCGACCGGCGGCTGCGTATCCACGCGATCTCTACTGCAACCGACATCAATCTGGATGAGATCCGGCGCCTGAGCACATATCTGTTCGAGCGCTGCCCCAAGATGGACCATCACAACCTGGCGCTGATCCGCGGCGACCGCAAGAACCCCGAGCTGCGGGCGCCCGATCTGTTGGAATACCGAAGACTGTACGAGTATATTGCGGGACAAGTCCTTCTGGGAGATTTGTGGATCGAGCGAAGCTGTGCGCCTTCGCGAATCCATTCACAGGAAAGAATGCTACTGCACCAACGAGAGCTTTCTGTGGCCGAGCTTTACCTACCAGCCCGTGCAATTGATAAAGACGATTGTGGGCGCAAGAGTGTGGCAAAGACCCGCGCCGTTACTCCCCCATGAGAAGATCCATGTCGCCCCTGGCGATACGACGCCGGAGGCCGCGACAACCCCCGAGAAGCTGATCACCATCCAGCAATTGGGGGCGAAGGCATAGTGGTCGATGTCGCAGGCTCCTAGCGGCGCCGCCGTCGATGACTCCCAGCGGCTGGCTAGAAACTACCTCTTTCTCTCGGCGGGAGAATTCGGGGCCAAGTTGCTGGCCTTTACCGCCTTCACCTTTTTGGGGAGAGTGCTGGGCCCGGAACGATATGGCAGCCTGGAATTCGCTTTGGCGGTAATGGTGTTTTTCACCCTGCCTGTAGATTTCGGCCTGGGTGATTACGGCGCCCGAGAGGTGGCCAAGAACCGGGCTCGCGCGGCGGAGTTCTTGCGCAGCATTTGCAGCCTGCGCCTCCTGCTGGCCCTCGGCTCTTTCATCACCCTGCTGCTTTTCGTGCTTGTGATCCGGAAAAGCTTTGAAGTCAAACTGCTTCTCATCCTTTTCGGGCTCAACCTTTTCGCCGCTCCGCTGTTACTGCAATGGTTCTTCCAGGGCCACGACCGCATGCACTGGGTGGCGATGGCCTCGATCACGCGCCTGGGAGTTTTTGCCTTGCTCGTGTTTCTATTTGTACGTGTGGAAACTCGCCTCTATTATGTCGGGTTGATGGAATGCGCTTCGGTGGCTGCTGTCGCTACCCTCTGTCTTTACATACTGCGCCGGCGGCTGGGCTTTGGCGTGCCTCGGCCGAGCCTCAAGGTACGGCCCCTGACGGCTCATTTCCGAGAGGCGGCGCCCATCGGCCTGAGCGAGCTGTCGTGGGCGTTTCTTTGGTATTTCGCCACCGTGCTATTGGGATTTGTCGCGCCAGGCCCGTCCCTGGGGTGGTTTGGGGCGGCACACCGCGCCGTGATGGCCTTGCACACCTTTGTCTGGCTCTACTTCTTCAACCTGTTGCCTTCCTTGTCTCGCTCGGTGGCGCTGCCGAGGGAACACCTTCTGAACCTGTTGCACCATTCGCTGGCGATCGGGGCCTGGGGGGGCATCTTCGTCGCACTGCTGATGACCACGCTTTCTCGCGAGCTGCTGAGGATGGCCTATGGCCCCCGCTTTGCGGAAGCCGCCCCGTTGTTTTCGGTGTTGGTCTGGATGATCCCGGTGGCTCTTCTTAGCGGTCACTACCGCTACACCCTCATCGCCTATGGACTGCAGAACTGGCTCCTGTACTGTACGGCGATTGCAGCCGGGGTTGCCGTCGCCCTCTGCTTCCTTCTGGTTTCCAGATACGGCGCTTTAGGCGCGGCTTCCTCTTTGCTGACAGCGCTGCTGGTCAACTTCGCCCTGGCCTATGCCGTGGTGCAGCGCCGAGTTGCCCGGATCCACTTCGGCGCCCAGCTCATCAGGCCTCTTACGGCAATGGCGGCATCGCTGGTATTATTCGCAGTCCTCCGCGCCGGGAACGCCTGGATCGCGGGGTTTGCTGCGGCCCTGGCCTATTTGCTGTTGCTGGTGATTTGGCAACGACAGGAGCTAATCCAGCTTTCGCTTATCTTGACTAGGAAGGGCCCGTGGTTCGCGGCTGGTGGCCCACAAGTCAAATGACGTCCTCCATCCTGGCTTGCGACCCCGTGTTCTGAGCCTCGGGCATGATCAGACGGCGCTATGCGAACTCGCTTTCTCTGGTTGATAGTGGCGGGCCTCGCCCTTTGCGGCGCAGCCGTATTTTTCTCGAACTCATCCATTGAGCGCGCGTTGCGAGGGCAGGGAACCTTGTCGTGGGGACCCGGGCTATTTCGGGTCTTGCTGGCCGGGCACGGCATGGCGCTGGCGATCATCGGTTTTTTCCTGGGAAAGCATTCTCGTCCGGGCCCCGGGCTCCGGCTTCGAGGGGGACGCTTAGGGCCTGGTCTCCAACTTTACCCGGTGATGCTCCTCTCCTTTCTGAGCGCTCTGGCCTTGGCGCTGCGGCTGTGGCGCCTCAGCTCCTGTCTCTGGTTTGACGAGGTACTCACCCTGCTGGACTTTGCACGCCCGCCTTTAGGCGCGATTGTCACCAGCTTCCCTCTCCAGAACCAGCACATGCTCTATTCCATCCTGGCGCACGTTTCCATTCGGCTGTTTGGCGAAAGCGCTTGGGCGTTGCGCCTGCCTGCTGTCCTGTTCGGCGTAGGCTGCCTGTGGGCATTGTTCTTGCTCGGTCGGCGGATGCTCGATGAGCGGCAGGCGCTGCTGGCGTGCGCTTTAATGACGGTCTCCTACCACCATATCTGGTTTTCTCAGAATGCCAGGGGCTACACGGGGCTTTTGTTCTTCGCCACCCTGGCTACTTGGCTGTGGCTCGAGGCTCAGTCTCGCGACGATTGGCCCTGGTGGATAATCTACGCTATGGTAGTGTTCCTTGGCATGTGGGTACAGTTGATGATGGTCTTTGTTCCAGCAGCGCATATCTTGATTCACTTTACCCGTTTTGTCAGTGCGCCGAAGGCCAAGCTGCAATCTCGCTGGAAACCCGCGGTGGCGTGGTTGTTGGCCGGTAGCCTGACTCTTCAGGTTTACGCCTTGGCATTGCCGGAGCTTCTACGTACAGGGCTCCACGAAGTATCTCTGCCATCGGAATGGACCAGTCCCTGGTGGGCCCTCGCCGAGAGCTTGCGCAGCTTGAGCATCGGGCTTCCTGGAGCGGCCGCGGCGCTCGGCGGCGCGGTACTCCTTGGGGCTGGCTGGTGGGGCATTCTACGCCGGGACGCCAACGCAGCCTTCGCAATCCTCCTTCCGGGGCTGCTTACCGGAGTGACGGTCCTGGCGTCGGGCCATAACCTCTGGCCGCGCTTTCTTTTTTTCTCCATGGGATTTGCTTTACTGATCGTGGTGCACGGAGCGATGGTGGTTGCGCGCCTGGTTCTGGCGCCGATCCGGGCGACACGTAGCAACGAAAAGCTGGCAAGGGGCGCGGGTGTTGCGCTCATGGGCTTGATCATCGCCGCTTCGGCGATGACTGTCCCCAGATGCTACGCCCTTCCGAAGCAGGATTTCACCGGCGCCCGCGATTATGTGGAGCGGCATCGACGGCCGGGAGAAGCGGTGGTGGCCATCGGGCTGGCAGGCCGTGCTTACGGCAACTATTTTGCGCCTCATTGGCTGGTGGCGCAAACGAAGGAGGATCTCGACGCAGTCCGACCCTCGGACGGGCAGGTCTGGCTGGTCTACACGCTGCCGGTTGAAATACAGGCTTATCACCCCGGGCTTTGGGCCGTAGTGGAAAAGGACTTTCAGATTGTGAAAGTTTTTCCCGGGACGCTAAGCGGCGGTGAGGTTACTGTCTGCCGGCGACGCCTATGAAACCTTCCCTCTCGGTGGTCATTCCCGCCTTCAATGAGGAGCCGGCGATCCAGGGGGTAATCGCCGAATTAAGGCAGGTTCTTCAACAGAGCGAAATCAGCGCGGAAATCCTGGTCGTGGACGACGGCTCCACAGATGGTACGGCGCGAGTCGCGGCTGCGGCCGGCGCCCGTGTTATCCGCCACCGCAGCAACCGTGGATATGGTGCAGCGCTCAAGACCGGCATTGCCGCCGCTGCCCATGACATCATCGTCATGACCGACGCGGATGGCACCTATCCCGCGGAGCACATTCCTGCGATGCTGGCGGAATTGGAACGTGCCGACCTGGTTGTCGGCGCCAGGATTGGTCGAAATACCCGTATTCCACTGGTTCGCCGACCGGCAAAATGGGCGTTGAATCATCTGGCCAACTACCTTGCCAAAGCACGAATTCCGGACCTGAACAGCGGTCTGAGAATCTTTCGGCGGGAGATGGTGATGCAGTACTTCCCCATCCTGCCGGACCAATTCAGCTGGACCACGACCATAACCTTAGCGTTGCATTGCGATAAATACGCGGTATCTTACCTGCCCATTGGCTACCGGGAAAGAAAGGGAAGGTCCAAGATCGTGCCGTGGGATGCGGGAAGCTTCGTCATTCTGATCTTGCGCACGGCCATGCTGTTCCGGCCGCTGCGGGTGTTCCTTCCCTTGGTTCTCGTCTGTCTCGTCTATGGGCTGGTCAAACTCACTATCGACCTGTTTCGGCAGCCAAACATCTCCGCTTC
>JACQDG010000472.1 GCA_016201185.1 Acidobacteriota bacterium
GAAAGCATGTCTGGCTGCAGTACATTCCCACGATCAGCCGCTCTTGGCTCAACCCGGACTGGAAGGGCGAGTTGGGCCGGTGCGAGGATGTGGCCCGCAAGCACCTCGACGCCATGGGTTTCACCGCCGCCGACACCACCGTTTACGCCTGCGGGAATCCCGACATGATCCAGAACGTCAAGGGCGTGCTACGGCGGACCGGATTTCCCAAGGAAGCGGTGAAAGAAGAGGTTTACTGGGTGGCGGAAAAGAGCACCGGATAGAGAAAGGCGCTGGCGGCCTATCCTCGCAGCAACTGCTCCATGTAGTCGATCATCTGCTGGTCGTTCCAGTCGGCCATGCCGATGATCTTCTGGATCACTTTTCCTTGCCGGTCGATGAAATACGTTTCGGGGTACTTGAAGGTCCCGTACTGGCGGCTCACCTTGCGCTCCGGGTCGCGCACGGTGAGGAACTGGACGCCGGCCCTCTTTAGAAATTGCTGATAGGCGTTGGGATTGTCGTCCACGCTGACCCCCAGCACCACCACCCCGCGGCTCGCAAACCTCTGGTGGAAGCGGTTCAGGGAGGGCATTTCCTCGACACAGGGCGGGCACCAGGTGGCCCAGAAGTTCACCACTATGAACTTGCCTTTGAAGTCTTTTAGCTGAATCGTCTGCCCCGCATCCGACATCAATTGAAATTCCGGGGCTTCCTCGCCCACCGCCACGCCGGTCCCGCCGGCATTCTGGAACGACGGCCAGAGGACGGCGAGGAAACCCGCCGTCAGCAGGCCGATCAGGGCGGGCAGGAGATGCCGTTTGGCGGGCAATGCCATATAATCAGAATATCAATGTAGCCGGCTGAATGACGCTGGAATTTCATGAATCCTAACGAAACGCTGGAAGACCTGCTGGACCGCTTGCCGGAGGCCGAGGAACCAGAACCCGGCCCCATGGCGGATCTGGTGCGCTCGCTCTTGGAGCAGTTGGGCGAAGACCCCAACCGTGACGGCTTGCAGCGTACGCCGGTCCGGGTCGCTAGGGCTTTTCGATTTCTCACCAGCGGGTACCGCACCGACGTCGCGGACATCCTGAACGGCGCGATTTATCCGGTCAGTTACGATGAGATGGTGATCGTGAAAGACATCGAGCTGTTCAGCCTCTGCGAACACCACCTGCTGCCCTTTTATGGCAAGGCCCACGTGGCCTATATCCCCAACCAGAAGGTGATCGGCCTGAGCAAGATCCCGCGTCTGGTGGACATGTACGCCCGCCGGCTGCAGTTGCAGGAGCGGCTGACCAACCAGATCGCCCAGACCATCCAGGAAGTGATCGAGCCCCGGGGTGTGGGGGTGGTGATCGAGGCGCGCCACTTCTGCATGATGATGCGGGGGGTGGAAAAGCAGCACTCCGCGGCCATCACCAGCGCCATGCTGGGGGCTTTCCGTACCCGCCAAAAGACCCGCGAGGAGTTCCTCTCCCTGATCAGCCACAAGGCCAACGGATTCTAACCTTTCCGGTTTCCCGCGCCTGGAAATAAGAAGTTAACTGTCAAAAATGCGGGTGCGGCTGCGCCGTAGCCTTAGTTTGTGCTATCCTAGGGGGGTACTTGAGCGAAATAGAAGCTGAGAAGGAGTAGGGAACCCAGGAATGCCACTGGCGAAAGAATCCAAGCTGAGCGTCATCACCAAGTTTCGCACCCACGGGAAGGACACCGGGTCCCCCGAGGTCCAGATTGCTCTTCTGAGCGAGCGTATCCAGCAACTGACCGAGCACTTTAAGGCCCACAAGAGCGATCATGGGTCCCGGCGGGGGTTGCTGATGATGGTGAGTAAGCGGCGCCGGCTGTTGACGTATCTGAAGGAACACGACACCGAACGATACAAAACGGTGATCCAGAATTTGGGTATTCGCCGGTAGCATCACGCGCCGCCCCCCGGAGGGGTCGGGCGCTCAAACGGTTCTAAAACTGGGAATGGCTGACAGGGCGGCAATCGGAGCCGGGGCGTAAGGCCCGCTCGGAAGCCGCCTTTTTGTTTGGTTCGGTGGACAGAGGACCGCGATCCGATTGGGCCAGCCCGCCTGTTCGTTCATCCGCTTCCATTCGCAAATACCAATTATAAAATGAACCGCTCCGAGTCCGGCGCCGCCGGGCCTGCCGGTTCTCAGGAGAAAGCGAGATATGACGTATACGACAGACATCGAGGTTGGTGGACGTACACTGACCCTGGAAACAGGAAGGATCGCCAAGCAGGCCGGCGGGGCCGTGCTGGTAAGCTCGTCAGACTCGGTGGTGCTGGTGAGCGCCACAGCGACCGATGAGCCGCGTGAAGGCATCGACTTTTTTCCGCTCACGGTGGACTACCGGGAGTACACTTACGCCGCCGGTCGCATCCCCGGGGGCTACATCAAGCGCGAGGGGCGTCCCAGCGAGAAGGAAATTCTGACCAGCCGCCTGATCGACCGGCCCATCCGGCCGCTGTTTCCCGACGGCTTTAAATGCGAGACCCAGATCATCGCGATGGTCCTTTCAGCGGACCCGGAGTTCGACCCGAGCGTGCTCAGCATTGTCGGCGCCTCGGCGGCCCTGGCCATCTCCGACATCCCCTTCCTCCACGTCATCGGCGCGGTGCGCGTAGGCCTGGTGGACGGGCAGTTGGTGGCCAACCCCAGCTATGCGGCCCTGAAAGATTCCAAGCTGAACATCGTAGTGGTCGCTGCCGAGGAGGGTATCGTGATGGTGGAGGCCGGCGCCCACGAACTGGAGGAGGCCAAAATGATCGAGGCCGTCAATTTCGGCCACGAGGCCTGCAAGAAGATCGTGGGAGCCATTCGGGAACTGGCCGCGAAAGCAGGCAAGCCTAAGCGGACGGTCACGCCGCCCGCCCTCAACCAGGCCCTCTATGCCGAAATCGAGCAGAAGCACGGGAGCGCCTTGCGGGAAGCGCTCGATACGGCCCGGTACACCAAGGAGCAGAGCCACGACCGGGTGGCGGCCATTAAGAAGGAGATCCTGGCCGGCTTTACCGCTGAGCCGGCCGACAAAGCGAGGGAAGCCTCCCGCATATTCGCTCAGCTAAAGGAGAAAATCTTCCGCGAGGACGTGATCGAGCGCCACCGGCGTCCCGACGCGCGCGCCTTTGATCAGATCCGGGCGATTAGTTGCGAAGTCGGGGTCCTGCCGCGCACTCACGGATCCGCGCTGTTTACCCGCGGCGAGACGCAAGCCCTGGTCACGGCCACGCTGGGCACCAAGGATGACGCCCAGCGGCAAGAGTTGCTGGAGGAGGCCGAGTACTTCAAGCGCTTCATGCTGCACTACAATTTCCCGCCGTTTTCGGTGGGCGAAGTAGCGTTCCTGCGCGGCCCCGGACGGCGTGAGATCGGCCACGGAGCGCTGGCCGAGCGGGCGCTCCTGCAGGTGATGCCCGGGGAGGAGACCTTCCCCTACACGATCCGCGTGGTGAGCGACATCCTGGAGTCCAACGGCTCCAGCTCCATGGCCACCGTCTGCGGCGCCACTCTGACTCTGATGGACGCCGGGGTACCGATCAAGGCGCCGGTGGCCGGCATTGCCATGGGTCTGGTGAAAGAGGGCGACAAGTACGCCATCCTCACCGACATTGCCGGGGCGGAGGACCACTACGGGGACATGGACTTCAAGGTGGCCGGCACACGGCAGGGCATCACCGCCCTGCAGATGGACATCAAGACCCCCAACGTTCCTTCCTCCATCATGGAGCA
>JACQDG010000468.1 GCA_016201185.1 Acidobacteriota bacterium
CTGGCCGGCGTCGAGCCCGGCATGCTGCTGCTCGACGTGACGCCGCCCTCGCTGGGCAGCGAGACCATGGGCGGCGTGGTCTCCCGGCTGATTCCCCGCAACTCCACCATTCCAGCCAGCGCCACCGAAGTCTTAACCACCGGCGTGGACGGCCAGCGGAACGTGCTGATCCACGTGGTGCAGGGCGAGCGCGAGATGGCCGCCGACAACCGCAGCCTGGCCCGTTTCGACTTGAAGGACATTCCGCCCATGCCGGCCGGCATGCCGCGCATCGAGGTTCGCTTCCTGATCGACGCCAACGGCATCTTGCAGGTCAGCGCCCGCGATCTGCACACGGAACGGGAGCAATCGATCGAGGTGAAGCCTTCCTACGGGCTGACCGATGAGCAGGTCGAGGCCATGATCGGCGAGTCGGTGGCCAGGGCCGAGGAGGATTTCCGGCGCCGGCAGCTAGTGGAAGCGCGCCTCGAAGCCGACACGATTCTCGCCGCCACCGAGAAGGCCTTGAACCACGATGCCTGGTTTGAAATCACCGAGGAAGAACACCAGGCCATCACCCTCGCACTCAACGAGCTGCGCCTGGCCTATTACGCCGACGACCACTTGCTCATCCGCCGCCAGATGGACAAGCTAAACCAGGCCGCGCTTCGCCTGGCGACGTTGATGATGGAGACCGCCGTCAAATCGGCCCTGGAAGGGAAGGACGTTCGGGAGGTGTGAGATGCGCGCCCTGAGCTGGGACGACGCGGAGGAAGTTGGTATCGCGCTTTACAAGGCCCGCCCCGAGATCGACCCGCTGAAAATACGCTCGAACGACCTTCACCAGTGGATCACCGAGCTGCCGGATTTCCAGGACGATCCTGCCGGGGCGAACGAGGCCAATTTGGAGGCCATCACGCGTGGTATGAAGAATGGCGCGCCGGGCTGGAGGTGCAAGGTCCATGACCTATGATTCCCCTGGCATCCGGGCGGCCGGAAGAGTATAAAAGTGGAATGAACACTTCCAATTTTACGCGACGACATTTTCTGGCCGGCCTGGCCGCGGCGCCTCTTTTCGGGGCGTCTCGCCTGTCGAAGATCGAGCGGGTCCGCCGGGCTCTAGAGGGTAGGGAAGTGGACCGGCCGCCCTATACCTACTGGTATCACTTTTTGGACGCCGACCAGCCCGGCGAGCGGCACGCCGCCTCCACGCTCGAATACCACCGCAAGTTCGACACCGACCTGGTGAAGGTGATGAGCGACTATCCCTTCACCCAGGACCCGGCGAATCCTTTTCCCCAGCAGATCCGCGCGCTCGAGATCATTGCCCGGGAGCTGAAGGGGAAAGCCTTGTTCGTGGAGACGATCTTCCAGCCCTTCAACCAGGCCGAGAAGACCTCCTCGCCGGAGAAGGTGAAAGAGCTGCTGTATTCGAATCCGCAGGCGCTGCTTGACCGGCTGGAGAAGGTCGCCAAGGCCGAGGCCAACCACGCGCGGCTGGCGCTGAAGGCCGGAGCGGCCGGCATCTTCCTCGCCATCTCAAACGCCAACGACGGCTACCTGACCCGCGAGGAGTACAAGAAGTTCAGCGAGCCTTTCGACCGCATGGTGCTCGAAGGAGCCCAGGGAGCGGAGTTGAACACCCTGCACCTGCACGGGGCCAAGCTGTACCTTGACCTGTTCTACGACTGGCCGGCGCGTGTGATTCAGCATTCCGTAGCGGCCACTGGGATTCCTCTGCGGGCAGCGCGCGAGCATTACAGCGGCGTGCTGATGGGAGGGGTGGACGAAATCCACTTCAAGGAGCTGACCGAGGAGCAGATGCGCGAGCAGATTCAGCGGGCCCGCGCCGAGGCTGCCCCGAAGTGGATCCTGGCGCCGGGCTGCTCCGTGCCTAACGACACTCCCGACTCGCAGCTTTTGAAGTTCAACCGCGTGATTGTCAGCTAGGGATGGCGGCGGCACCTACGCTGATGGCCCAGGTGTACAATTGCCTCATGCGTCGCCTAATTCTCGCCGCCGTTATGGTGCTTTCGTCCGTCGTTTTTCTTCTTTCCGCCGACCGGGGACCGTTCCGCGAAATCCGCCTGGCTGACCTCAGGGACAAGATCGAGGGCGGTTGGGCCGGGCAGATGATCGGGGTCAGCTTCGGGGCGCCCACCGAGTTCCGCTACCGAGAAAAAATCAACGAGGACGATCTGCCGACCTGGACCCTGGACAGCGTGGCGAACGCCATCGATCAGGACGACCTTTACGTGGACATGACCTTCGCCAAGGTGCTGGACGAGAAAGGCCTCGACGCCACGACTGAAGACTTTGGCGCCATGTTCAAGGACGCGAAGTATCACCTCTGGCACGCCAACCTGGCCGCTCGCCGCGCGCTGAAGCGCGGGGTTCCGGCCGCGCTCTCCGGCACGCCCCGCTACAACGCTCACGCCAACGACATCGATTTCCAGATCGAGTCGGACTTCATCGGCTTGATGGCGCCGGGCTTGCCCCAGGCGGCCAACGACCTCTGCTACCGCGCCGGCCGGGTGATGAACTACGGCGACGGCATCTACGGCGGCATGTTCGTTTCCGGCATGTATGCTGCGGCCTTCTTCGAGGCCGACCCGCGCAAAGTGGTCCAGGCGGGGCTGGCGTCGATCCCGGCGCAGAGCCCGTATGGGCGAGTGATCGCCGATGTGCTCGCCTGGTCGCAGCAATACCCGGACGATTGGCGCAAGGTGTGGCATCTGATCGACGAGAAGTGGAATAAGCGCGAACCCTGCCCGGAAGGAGCGCTGCGGCCGTTTAACATCGACGCCAAGCTGAACGGCGCCTTCATCGCCCTGGGTCTGCTCTATGGCGGCGGAGACTTCTGGAAGACCATGGAAGTGGCCACGCGCGCCGGGCAGGATAGCGACTGCAATCCCTCGAACGCCTGTGGCGTGCTCGGGGTGATGATCGGCTACAGGCGCATTCCGGAGCGGTGGAAGCAGGGCATCTCGAAGCTGGCCGACCAGAAATTCAACTTCACCGACTTTTCGTTCCACACCATCGTGGCGAGCACGGAGCAAAGGGCCATCGCTTTGGTCGAGCGGAACGGCGGGCGGGTGGAGGGCGACAAGCTGATCGCCAAGGTGCAGTCGCCTAAACCGCCTAAGCTCGAGGTGTGGGACGACTACGGCTCGCCGGCGGAGCGCGTCGCTGTTTCCGATTCCCGCTGGCAGTGGAAGGGAAGATGGCGCCTGGAAAAGCAAACCCGTGTCGCGGGTCAAAAAGACGCCGAGGCCTCGATCCGCTTCCAGGGCACGGGAGTCATCGTCACGGGAACCTATCTGCCCAATGGCGGCAAGGCCGATGTCTACCTCGACGGCAAGTTGGATCGAACCGTGGACGTCTGTCCGGATGAAGAACAGCAGAAGACGGGCGAAGACATCTGGCACGCCTTCGGCCTGAAGAGCGGCGAGCACACGGTGCGCCTCGTTGTGCGAGGCGAGCCGTACAGGGAATCCAAGGGCACCGAGATCGCCATTGAAGACCTGGTGGTGTTCCGATAGCAGCCGGCGCCGGCCGGCAACTTAGATCATGGAGTGGCTGCCAGCAGTTCTCGGTTTTCTGATCGGCGCTGTGCTCGCGTGGGCAATCGCCACGGCCCGCAGCAAGGCCCGATCGGCTGCCGCTGAGGCGCGGGAGCAGGAGGTGCGGCAGCAGTTTCAATCGAGGGATACGGAGCTGCACGACGTCCGCGAGAAACTGGCCGATTCGGAGAGGACCAGGGTGGCTGCGGAAACCCTGGCCGGCGACACGGAAAGAAACCTGCTCCAGCAGAGGGTTCTTTTGGAAGAGGCAAGAAATAAGCTGGGAGAAACGTTCCGATCGCTGGTTCACCCCCTCGAGGAAGCTTTGTCCGGCTATCAGCGAGCCACCAGCGGGGAGCTGGGCTCCGTGGCTGAACAGCTTCGAGGAGTGGCCCAAGCCGAAGGGAAGCTGCAAGCCGAAACGGCCCGGCTGGTCAACGCCTTGCGCTCGCACCAGGCTCGCGGCCGCTGGGGAGAAATCACCCTTCGCAGGATTGTGGAGCTGGCCGGGATGTCCTCCTATTGCGATTTCTCAGAGCAGGAAAGCGTGAGCACGGAGGATGGCCGCCTGCGCCCGGACATGATTGTCAAGCTGCCGGCAGATCGGGTGGTGGTGGTCGATTCGAAAGTGCCCCTGGAAGGCTACCTCGACGCTTTAGAAGCAGTGACCGAAGAGGAGCGGGAAGCCGCCCTGACGAGACACGTCGCCCAGGTCAACCAGCACATCGCCAGGCTGGCCGCCAAGGAATACTGGAGCCAGTTCTCCGCGTCCTCGGAGTTTGTTGTTCTTTTCATTCCCAACGATTCCTTCCTGGCCGCTGCGGCGGAAAGAGATCGCAACCTGCTCGAAACGGCGCTGGCCAAGAGGATCGTTATTGCTACTCCTGCGACGCTGTTTGCGCTGCTGCGGGCCATTGAGTATGGCTGGCGCCAGGCCAAGCTGGCTGATAACGCCCAGCGCATCAGCGAACTGGGCCAGGAACTCTACGACCGTCTGGCCACATGGGCCGAGCATTTGAACAAGGTGGGCGCCGCGCTGCGTGATGCCATGGAATCCTACAACGCTGCCGTTGGTTCGCTCGAAATGCGCGTCTTTCCCGCCGCTCGCAAGTTCAAGGAGCTGGGCGCTGGCGGCAAGAGAGAGATCGAAGAGCTTGAATCCATCGAGCAGGCGCCGCGCCCGCTGACAGCCCCGGAACGGGAAGAGCGCCCCTAACCAATCCATTGCTTGACCCGCGGGCCTCCGGGCGGATAGACTCACGTTTAAAGATGCGTGGCTTTCTTCACAGTTCGCGGCTTGTTTTGCCGAGTCTCGCGCTTTTGCTGACGCCGGCGCTGTGTGCGGATACGCCCGCCGATCCGCGCGAGTTTTTCGAGATGCGGATCCGGCCGTTGCTGGCTAACAATTGCTTTGCCTGCCACACCGTCTCCCGGATGGGCGGGCTGGAGATGACCTCGCGGGAATCATTCCTGAAGGGCGGCAACTCCGGCCCGGCGATCGTCCCCGGGAACCCCGAGCAGAGCCTGCTGATCCAGGCCGTCAGCCACACTCACGAACGGTTGAAGATGCCGCCGCAGGGGAACCTTAAGGACACGGAGATCGCCGACCTGGTGGCGTGGGTGAAGGCCGGAGCGATCTGGCCGGAATTGAAGGAGACGCCGGCCGCGGCGCCGAAGGGCAAAGATTACGTCATCACGCCGTCGCAGCGGGCCTTCTGGTCCTTTCAGCCGGCTCGCAAGCCCGATCCGCCGAAAGTAAAGGATAAATCCTGGCCCAAGGCGTCCATCGACCATTTCATCCTGGCGAAGCTGGAGGAGCGCGGGCTGAAGCCCGTGAAGCCCGCCGACAAGCGGACGCTGATCCGGCGCGCCACCTATGACCTGATCGGCCTGCCGCCCACGCCGGAAGAGGTTGATGCTTTCCTGCAAGACTCCTCGCCGCAGGCCTTCGCTAAGGTGGTGGACCGGCTGCTCGCCTCACCGCATTACGGGGAGCGCTGGGGCCGCTACTGGCTCGACGTGGCCCGCTACTCCGACGAAAGGCTGAACTCCACGCAGGAGGATCCCTACCCCAACGCCTTCCGCTACCGGGACTGGGTGATCCAGGCCTTCAACGGGGATATGCCGTTCGACCTTTTCCTGAAGGCGCAGATCGCCGGCGACCTCCTCGACGGCAAAGGCGAAGGGAAACTTCCTGCGGGGCTCGGATTTTACGGCCTGCGCCCGGAATTTCAGGACGACCGCGTAGACGCCACCACGCGCGGCTTTTTAGGTCTGACGGTGGCCTGCGCGCAGTGTCACGACCACAAGTTCGATCCCATCCCCACCAAAGATTACTATTCACTGCTCGGCGTTTTCACGAGCACCGATTATGCAGAGATTCCGCTGGCGCCGCCCGACGTGGTGAAAGATTGGCAGGAGCGCAAGAAGAAGGTCGATGCGCAGGAGGCGGCTATCAAGGATTTCATCCAGGCCCAGAGCACACAGCTCGCGGAGATTTTCGCCCCCAGGACCGTCCGCTACATGACCGCCGCCTGGAAAGTGCTCGGCCCGCAAAAGCAGGAACTCATGGCGGTGGCCCAGAAGGATTCCCTGGATCAGGAAACACTGGAGCGCTGGGTAGCCTATTTGCAGAATCCGCAGCGGGAACATCCGTATCTGAAGGCGTGGGACGAAATGCTGGCGCGCGGCGGAGCGGAGGAGGACGCCCGGAGGACAGCCGAGGCCTTCCAGGATCTGCTCCTGGGCGTCAACGGGGAGAAGAAGTCGATCGACGAAAAGAACTTCATCACCCTGGGCGGGTCCAAGGACCGTGAAAAGCTGAGCGACGCCAATTTGCTTTCGCTCGAAAGGGACAAATATTTTCTGTGGCGGGACTTTTTCTCGGACCGCAAGCCGGGCATGAACTGGAAGTTCGAAGGCGGCGTGGTCCATTACGGGGAAAAGAAGATTGACCGGTTCCTGCACGGCGAGTGGAAGACGCACCTGGAGGCGATGCGGACGAATCTCGAAGTGCTGAAGCGCGCTCTGCCGCCGCAATATCCCTTCCTGCACGCCATCAAGGATGCCGCCAAGCCCGCCAACGAACGGCTCCATATCCGGGGCAGTGAGACGAACCTCGGCGAAGAGGTTCCGCGGCACTTTGTTTCCATTTTGTGCGACAAAGAGCCGCCGCCGTTCACCAAAGGGAGCGGGCGCCTGGAGCTGGCGGAGGCCATCGCCAGCCCGAAAAATCCGCTGACGGCGCGGGTGATGGCGAACCGCATCTGGCAGCATCACTTCGGCAGCGGCATTGTGCGAACGCCGAGCAATTTCGGCCAACTGGGCGAGCGGCCAAGCCATCCGGAATTGCTGGATTACCTCGCCGCGCGGTTCATCGAAAACGAGTGGTCGGTCAAGGCCATGCACCGCGAGATCATGCTTTCGGCGGCTTATGCCCTGAGCGCCGAAAGTTCGGCGGAGAACTACGCCGTCGATCCGGAAAACCGGTTGCTGTGGCGCTCGAACCGCCGGCGTCTCGACGCGGAGGCCTTGCGGGATTCGTTGCTGTTTGTTTCCGGAAACCTGGAGCTGAGCGTGGCCGGGCCGCCCGTGCGGTTCGGCGATGAGAACCGCCGCCGCGCCGTTTACGGCTATGTCAGCCGCATTAAGCCGGACGGTTTGCTGTCCCTGTTCGATTTTCCCAACCCCAACACCACCAGTGAGCGGCGCATCGACACCAACGTCCCCTTGCAGCGCCTGTTTTTCTTGAACAGCAGCCTGATCCAGAAACAGGCTGAAGCGCTGGCGAAGAGGCTCCAGACCGATTCCGATGCGGGCAAGATCCGCAAGGCCTACCGGCTGCTATACGGCCGGGAGCCGATCCGGAAGGAAACGGAGCTGGGGCTGGAATTCCTGCGGTCTGGCAAGGATGCCTGGGCGGAATACGCGCAAGTGCTGCTCAGCTCGAATGAGTTTCTGTTTGTGGATTGAGGATTGAAGAGAGGCGCACCATGATTACACGTCCGATCACCCGCCGCGAAGCGCTACGCAAGATGGGCAGCGGATTCGGCATGCTGGGCCTGGCCGGCCTGGTGGGGAAGAGCAGCCCGGCGGCCGGACCCCTCGACGTGAAACCCACGAACTTCCCGCCCAAGGCCAAGCACGTCATCTTTCTTTTTCTGAACGGCGGCCCGTCGCACGTAGACACGTTCGACCCCAAGCCCATGCTGACCAAGTACCATGGGCAGCCGATTCCCACCGGCAACCTGAAGACGGAGCGCAAGACGGGCAACCTGCTCAAGTCACCGTTTCAGTTTAAGAAGTGCGGGCAGAGCGGCATCGAGATAAGCGAGATCTTCCCCCGCCTCGGCGAGATGATCGACGATATCTGCGTCATCCGCTCCATGTACGCCGACCGACCCAACCACGAGCCTTCCCTGTTCATGCTCAACAGCGGGCATGTGCTGCCCGGGCATCCCTCGATGGGCTCGTGGCTCACTTACGGCCTGGGCACCGAGAACCAGAACCTGCCGGGCTTTGTCGTGATGTGCCCGGGCCAGCCCGTGGTGGGGCCGCAGTTGTGGACCTCCGCTTACCTGCCGGCCGTCTACCAGGGCGTGCATATTCCCAATAACGAGAAGGCTCCCGAGAAGCTGATCGCCTATGTGAAAGGCCCACATAGTAACACGCCCGACCAGCGCCGCCAGATCGATCTGCTCGAAAAGCTGAACCGCCTGCACATGGCGAGGGAAGGGACGGACCCGCAGCTCGAGGCGGGCATTCAATCCATGGAGATCGCCTACCGCATGCAGGCCGAGGCGCCGGAGGTCTTCGACATCAGCAAGGAGAGCGAAGCCGTGCGCGCGCGCTATGGCGACGGGGATTTCGGCCGCGGCTGCCTGATGGCCCTGCGGCTCGTCGAGCGCGGTGTGCGGATGGTGCAGATCTACTTCGGCAACGGGCAGCCATGGGACAACCACGACGACATCTTGATCCATCGCCGGCTGGCGCAGCAGTCCGACGGCCCTATGGCGGCCCTGCTTCAGGACCTGAAGTCACGCGGGTTGTTCAATGAAACGATCGTGCTGATCGGCGGAGAATTCGGCCGGACGCCGGCCGTCGAGGTGAGCGGGCTCGTCAGCGTCCAGAACGGGCGCGACCACAACAACCACGGCTTCAGCACGCTGCTGGCCGGCGGCGGCATCAAGGGCGGCATGGTCTACGGGGCGACCGACGATTTTGGCTTCAAGGCCGTGGAAAAGCCGGTCCACGCCCACGACCTGCACGCCACGATCCTCCGCCAGCTAGGTCTGGATCATACGAAGCTTACTTATCGTTACAGCGGGCGGGATTTCCGGCTGACCGACGTGGCGGGAAACGTGATCCAGGAGATCATTGCCTGAAGAGCGTCCTCATGGCCGGGGCTGCGCCTTGCGCTCGAGCTCGATCAAGACTCGCTTGCGGTCGAGGCCCCAGCGGTAGCCGGCCAGGTTGCCGTCTTCCCGTACCACGCGGTGGCAAGGCACCACCAGCGGGACAGGATTGGTGGCGCAGGCCCGCGCGACGGCCCTGATCGCTGTGGGTTGCCCGATGGCTCGCGCCACCTCGCTGTAGGTGCGAGTGCTTCCATACGGGATGGCGCGCAACTCCTCCCAGACACGGCGCTGGAAAGCTGTGGCCTGCACGTCATAGGGCATGTCGAGCCGGCGCTGGCGGCCGCTGAGGTGGCCCAGCAGCGGGCGAACCCATCGGACCAGGCCGCCCGAGTCGCGCTCGATTTCAGCCTTCGGATATTCCTCGCGCAGGAACTGCTCCAGCGTCTTATCGGAATCGCCCAGGCTGACCCCGCAGATGCCCTTGTCGGTGGCCGCCACCAGGAGACGCCCCAGTGGGCTGTCCACAATAGTATAAACAATATGCATAGCCGCGCCGCCGTGGCGGTAGGTCGCCGGGGTCATTCCGAGCCGCTCGCGGGCCCCTTCGTAAAGGCGGCTCGACGACCCGTATCCTGCTGCGTAGAGTGCGGTGGTCACGTTGTTTCCCTCCCGGAGCGAGTTTTTCAGACGGCCCACGCGGAGTGCGTCGGCGTATTGCCGCGGGGTGATCCCGAGCAGGCGCCGGAAGGTTCTTTGCAGGTGATGCGGGCTGACGCCGGCCTCGGTGGCGAAGGCGGCCAGGGTTAAGGGGCCTTCGGGGTTCTCCGCGATGTAGCGGCAGACCCGCCGGACCATTTCGGCCTGTGGGTCCGGGGCGGCCGGCTTTCGAGGCTGGCAGCGACGGCAGGGGCGGTATCCGGCACGTTCTGCCGCTTCCGGCTGCTCGAAGAAGACGACCTGGTTTTGTCGCGGCCGCCGCGACGGGCAGGACGGCCGGCAATAAACGCCCGTCGAGCGCACGGCGTACACGAAAATCCCGTTGAAGGCGGCGTCCTTGGCTTCGACGGCCCGCCAGTAGCTTGCTTGGTTCACGGCTCCACTCCCAGCTATGAGAATAGGGCAAGGCAAGGGGGAAAGCTATCCGAAACTTGCGTTCAAACTGTCTTCGCGGGAACTGGCTCTCCGTGCTTGCGCAGGCTTTTCAGGTAGCCGGTAATTGCCTCGCGAATATTCTCCCGGCCCTCGTCGCGGGTCCGGCCTTGAGAAATGCAGCCAGGAAGCGCGGGACAGGTGGCAACGAACATCCCGTCTTCATCCTGCTCCAGGTAAACCCTGAACTTCATCGCTGAGGGTATTGTAACACTCCGCCTGGCCACCGATTGCCTCTACTCCACCTGGTAATTCGGCGCTTCCTTGGTGATGATGACGTCGTGGACGTGGCCCTCGCGCATGCCGGCCGGGGAGATGCGCAGGAAGCGGACCTTCTCCTGAAGCTCCTGGATCGTCGAGCAGCCGCAGTAGCCCATACCGGCCTTCAGGCCGCCGACAAGCTGGTACACCATTTCGGATAGAGGGCCTTTGTAAAGCACGCGGCCTTGGGTGCCTGAAAGGAGCCAGGCGGCCGTGACTTCTCCCTGTGAACCTGTGAAAGATTGCTATTCCTAGAGGCACCGTGTTATTGTACCGCCAACTTGGTGAACAGCCGGGTCCGTATGATTGCGACTGAGATGAGATACGGAGAAAGCCTGCGCGTAGCCTGGCTGCTGGAGTGGCGTACCATTTTCCTCGCAATCGTGTTCGCAGCGGCGTTGCTCTATATTGCGCGGCCACTCTTTATTGCGCGTCCGCAGACATTCACGCCTGCGCTGAGGCTGATCATGGGGCTCCTCGTAGAGCCTTGGGTCGTGCGGATGATGCTCCGCAAGCGCTACCGCGGTTTTCGTCTCCAAGTGGTAGAAGGCGACCGTGAGCCGGAAATGTTGCCGGAGGCGGTGGTTACTCCCTTGGGAGAACTGTATGTTCAATCCTCTCCCCCGCCGGAACCAGCGGACCCCGGCGAGGTGGCGCTTGCTCCCAGCTACGAAGACGCTCTTAGCCGTCGCCACCAAAGAGTTACGTATTGGCGCGCTATTGCAATCATGTGGTCCCTGAATCTTCGCATGCTGCTCTACTCAGTTCCCGTTCTGGTTGGACTGGGCACTGTCCTCTTGATTTTCCCGCCAGGAAATCGCGAATTTGTTTTACTACTTGC
>JACQDG010000060.1 GCA_016201185.1 Acidobacteriota bacterium
GCAGGAAGCACCCGCCCCGCCAATCTCCGTTCCATCAGTGAACCCCCGGCGGGCGCAGGTTCCAGTGGCTTCGCCCAAACGTAAGGAAGCGCCGACCGACCGAACGTTCCTGGTGAGCGATATTTCCCTCCTCCGGCAAGCGCTGGGCCTGACGGTTCTGGTGCGCGTCGGACCGGGAGTCCGGTACCGGGAAATGAAGTTGCAATCGCCCGACAGGATAGTGGTTGATATTCCTAATAGCCGCCTGGCGGTCCCGCCGGAGCAGCGCCAGCAAAAGGTGAATCACTCCATTGTCCGGACGGTGCGGGCGAGCCAGTTCCAAATAGATCCCGCCGTTTCGCGGATTGTGCTGGACGTTACCTCAATCCCCCGCTACGAAATTCGTTCCGTGCCGTCGGGCCTGGAAATTCGAGTCCTGGGCGGGAAACCATGAACCACCGGCGCCTGAACGGCCTCCGCGAGTTTCTGCCCCGGTCACGGGCGGATGCCCTGCTGGTCTCCGGCCTGGCCAACATTCGTTATCTGACCGGCTTCACCGGCAGCAGCGCTTTGTTGCTGGTGAGCGATCACGACGCGGTTTTGTTTACCGACCGCCGCTACGAGGTGCAAGCGGCCCAGGAAGTCCAGGGGGCCGCCGTGACCGTGGCGCGGGGACCGTTGCTCACCGCGCTCATCGGTTCGCTCAAACGCCGCTGCCTTCGCCGCCTGGGCTTCGAGAGGGGCCGGGCGAGCTATGAGCTATACGAGGCGCTGCGTTCGCGGTTGGAAGGCTGTCGCCTGCGGCCCGTGGCAGGGACCGTGGAGCAACTGCGGGCGATCAAAGACGCCGGCGAGATCGAGTTCATTCGCCGCGCCGTCGAGCTGAATTCGGCCGTTTTCGAAAAGTGCCTGGGCCGGATTCGGGCTGGCCGCACCGAAGCAGACTTGGCCAGCGCCATTGACCACACGATGCGGCTGATGGGCGGGGAGAAACCAGCCTTTGAGACCATCGTAGCCGCCGGGCCCCGTTCCGCCCTGCCCCACGCGCGGCCCTCACTTAACCTGTTGAGAAAAAATGAATTTATCCTCGTCGACCAGGGTGTTATACTCAGGGGATATTCGAGCGACATGACCCGGACTATGGCTCTGGGCGACCCGGGTCGGAAAGGGCGCCGGGTCTACCAGGCCGTGCTTGAAGCCCAAATGGCCGCTATTTCCCAGGTCCGGCCCGGGGTCACGGCGGAGCAGGTGGACCGACAGGCTCGAAAAGTGTTCCGGAAACATGGGCTGGAGAAGGCATTTGTCCATTCAACCGGGCATGGCGTAGGATTGGAGATTCACGAGGCTCCCAGGCTGGGCCGGAGGGAAAAAACGAAGCTGGAGGCGGGGATGGTGGTCACTATCGAGCCGGGCGCTTACCTGGAGGGCTTCGGCGGGGTGAGGATCGAGGACATGGTTCTCGTGACCGAACGGGGCTGCGAGGTCCTGACTCCCACGCCCAAGGATCTTAGGGTTCTATGAACCTCAAAGAGATCAAAGAACTGATCGATACCCTGACCGAAAAGGACATTGCCGAGTTTGAGCTGGAACGCGGCAATGAACGGATTCGCATCCGGCGTACCCCTACCTCCAACGGCGCCCCCCCGTTCACCTTTGCCTCCTTTACCCCGGCCTTCCCAATGCAGCCCCCTAGCCCAGCGCCGCCGGCCGTGGCTCCTCCGCCCAGCGCTTCAGCAGCCCAAGTCGCTCCCCCCGAAACCCTGAAAGAGAAAGAAGAAGACCTCCACGTGGTCAAGTCGCCCATTGTAGGGACCTTTTATGAGGCCCCTTCGCCCGGCGCGCCCCCGCTTGTTCAGGTCGGGGACACCGTGGCGGTGGGGCAAGTGCTGTGCATCATCGAAGCCATGAAGCTGATGAACGAGATCGAGGCTGACGTGGCGGGCGTGATTGTGAAGCGGTACGTTTCGAACCAGCAGCCGGTGGAGTACGGGGAGCCTCTGTTTGCGATCGGGAAGAAATAGCCGCCATCCTTTTCAGTTCCCGGCTCCTGGCTTCTAGCCTCTATGTTCAAGAAAGTTCTCATCGCCAATCGCGGAGAGATCGCCTTGCGGGTGATTGCGGCCTGCAAGGAGCTGGGCATCCGGACGGTGGCGGTCTATTCGGAAATAGACCGGGGTTCGCTGCACGTGCAGATGGCCGATGAAGCCCTGTGCATCGGGCCGGCCAAGAGCGCTGACAGCTACCTGAACATCCCGGCGGTGATCAGCGCGGCGGAGATCACCGACGCGGAGGCCATTCACCCCGGCTACGGTTTCTTGAGCGAGAACCCGAGTTTCGCGGAGGTCTGCCAGATGTCCGGTATCGCCTTCATCGGCCCGAGGCCAGAGGTCATCAGGCTGATGGGGGAAAAGGCGGAGGCCCGGCGGGCGATGAAGAAGGCGGGATTGCCGGTGCTGCCCGGCTCCGACGGATTGGTGAAGACCGAAGAGGAGGCCCGGGCGGCGGCCTGCGCCATCGGCTATCCGGTCATCATCAAGGCAGCGGCGGGTGGGGGCGGGCGGGGCATGCGAACTGTGCGTGAGCCGGCGGAATTACTGACCCTCTATCACCAGGCTCAGCACGAAGCGGCAGTGAGCTTCCACTCCCCTGACGTGTACCTTGAGAAATACATCGACCGGCCGCGGCACATCGAGTTCCAGGTGCTTGGCGACAACGAAGGAAACGTGGTGGTGCTGGGGGTGCGCGAGTGCTCCATCCAGAGGCGGCATCAGAAGCTGATCGAGGAATCGCCCTCGCCCCGCATGGACGCCGCCACCCGCGCCGAGATGAGCGAGCGGGTGGCGAACGCCCTGCGCGCAACCGGCTACTCCAACGCTGGCACAGTGGAGTTCCTCATGGACCAGGAGGGCCGGCTCTTTTTCATTGAGATGAACACGCGCATCCAGGTGGAACACCCGGTTACGGAAATGGTGACCGGCGTGGACCTGGTGAAGGCGCAGATCCTGATTGCCGGCGGCGAGCCGCTTTCGGCCCTGGTAAGCGAGCCGGTGGAGCTGCGAGGGCACGCCATCGAGTGCCGCATCAACGCCGAGAACCCGCAGACCTTCGCCCCGTCGGCGGGCCGCATCACGAAGTTTCACGCCCCGGGCCTGGTGGGCATCCGCGTGGACACCGCCGCCCATGCCGACTGCGTAATCCCCCCTTATTACGACTCCCTGGTGGCCAAGCTGATCGCTCATGGCCGGGACCGCACTGAGGCCATCACCCGCATCGAGCGGGCGCTGGACATGTTTGTGGTGGAAGGCATCCTCACCTCCATTCCCATGCACCAGCGGATCATCGCCGACCCTGATTTTTTGCTGGGGAACTTCGACACGAGTTACGTTCAGAAGTTCGTCCCGGAGCAGAAAGTGGTGGCGGGGAAGTAAGCCCCTAAAGGCGGCTACTTGGGCTGCCCGGCGGCTACCGGCGCTTCTTCTTTCTCCGCCCGCCGTCCCCGCAGCTTGTGCTTGACCACCTCGATGATGCCGGGCAGAATCGAGAGGAAGATGATTAATAGAATCACTTTCTCGAAGTTCTTTTTCACGATGGGAACTTCGCCCAGCAAGTAGCCCAGCATGGAGAGGCTGAAGACCCAGCCGATCCCTCCGAAGACATTGAAGGCCACAAAGCGCTTGTATTCCATCTGGCCGACGCCGGCCACGAAGGGGGCAAAGGTGCGGATGATGGGGATGAAGCGGGCGTAGATGATGGTCTTACCGCCGTGCTTCTTGTAAAACTGGTGCGTACGAACCAGGTGCTCTTTGTGGAAAAAGCGGGAATCCTCCCGCGTGAAAATCTTCGGCCCCGTCTTCAGGCCTAATAGATACCCGAAGCTGTCACCGAGCACCGCGGCCGTCATCAGCGTCACGTTGACCCAGAAAATATCCAGCTTGCCGGCGCCCGCGAAGACGCCGATGGTGAACATGAGCGAATCGCCGGGAAAGAAAAAGCCGAAGAGCAGACCCGTCTCGGCGAAAACGATGGCGAACAAAATCGCGTAGCCCGGCCAGCCCGCGAGGTACCGAAGCAACTGCCAGGGGTCGGTGACGGTCTTTAGGAAGTCGAGCAAGGACGGCACTTTGTTTAGTGTAGCATTGAGGGGGTGCGGTTCCTGCACGGGCTTTACCCCATCATCGACACGGCGGCATGCAACCAAGCCGGCGTGCGGCCCGTGGCGCTGGCGGAAGCGCTGGCGGCGGCCGGCGTCGGGATCGCGCAGTTCCGGCACAAGGGTCCTTTCACGCGCCAGGTTTTCGACGAAGCCGAGGCGATTGGGCGCGTGCTGCGAGCAGCCGGGGTAAAGTACGTCATCAATGATCGCGCTGACGTGGCTCTGATGCTAGGCGCTGATGGCATCCACCTTGGGCAGGAGGATTTGCCGCCAACCAAGGTCCGCGCCATGGTGGGATCATCCGCCTTCATCGGCTATTCCACGCATAACCGTGGGCAGCTCCAGGCCGGAGATCAGGAGCCAGTGGACTACCTGGCCATCGGCCCCATTTTTGCCACGGGGTCGAAGGAAAAGCCCGACCCGGTGCTGGGGGTGGAGGCCCTGGCCGCTCTGCGCCCGCTAACAGATAAGCCACTCGTGGCGATCGGGGGGATCACGCGGGAAAACGCGGCGGCCGTATTGGCGGCAGGGGCCGATGCGGTGGCAGTGATCTCCGATCTTCTGACTCCTGACGAGCGGCGCCTCGCGGCCCGGCTCGAGGAATGGCTGCGCCTGACGGGGCGGTAAAATGCCCGTTTGGCGCACTCGAAGGCACTAACAGTAAGCTTCCGGAATATGCTATCTTTTCGGGCAGGCGCATATCGGCGCTTGAATTTCGCTGCGGCGCAGCCAAGGAGCGTGGATGGCTGACCTTTTAATCAAGAAACCTTTACAGCAGCTCATGGAGGAGGCCACGGAAGAAGGCGCCCACACGCTCAAACGCGCGCTGGGGCCGTGGGCGCTGACGGCGCTGGGCATCGGAGCCATCATCGGGGCAGGCATCTTCGTGCTGACGGGTGAAGCGGCTTACCGGAACTCCGGGCCGGCAGTGGTGCTTTCCTTTGTGGCCTCGGGGATCGCGTGCGCCTTTGCCGGGTTGTGCTACGCCGAGTTTGCCTCCCTGATCCCGATTGCCGGCAGCGCTTACACGTACGCGTACGCCACGCTGGGCGAGCTGTTCGCCTGGATCATCGGCTGGGACCTGATCCTGGAATATGCTCTTGCGGCCTCGACGGTATCGGCCGGGTGGACGGGCTATTTTGTCGCCCTGCTCGGGGATTTCGGCATCCAGGTTCCCGCCGTGATCGCCACTCCCACGTTCCTGGTGAGCGCCCAGGGCCACTTTCAGAACACGGGCTCTTTTAGCCTCATCTCAGCGATGATCGTGCTGGTGATCTCGACCATCCTGGCGATCGGCATCCGCGAATCTGCGTCGGTGAACACCGTCATTGTAATTCTGAAGTTGA
>JACQDG010000478.1 GCA_016201185.1 Acidobacteriota bacterium
AGCTCAGCTACACCGAAAATTTCATGAACATGCTGTGGAAGAAGACGGAGCTGCGTTACAAGTCGAGCCGGGTGCTGGCTCACGCGCTGGACGTGCTGTTCATCCTGCACGCCGACCACGAGCAGAATTGCTCGACCAGCGCCATGCGCAACGTGGGCAGCTCCCACGCCGACCCTTACGTGACCACGGCGGCGGCCGCAGGGGCCCTGTCCGGCCCGCTCCACGGCGGGGCCAATGAGGCGGTGCTGCGGATGCTCGAGGAGATCGGCTCGGTCTCCCACGTTCCGGAGTACATCAAGAAAGTGAAGGCCGGCGAGGGACGCCTGATGGGCTTCGGGCACCGCGTGTATAAGAACTACGATCCGCGCGCCAGGATCATCAAGCGACTCGCCGAGGAAGTCTTCGAGGTGACGGGCCGCAACCACAAGATCGACATCGCCGTGGAACTGGAGCGCATTGCGCTCGAGGACGACTACTTCATCAAGCGCAAGCTCTATCCCAACGTCGATTTCTACTCGGGGATCATTTACGAGGCGATGGGCTTCGCGCCGGAAATGTTCACCGTGCTGTTCGCCATCCCGCGGGTGGCCGGGTGGCTGGCCCACTGGGAAGAGCTGCTCAACGACCCGGCGCAAAAAATCGCCCGGCCGCGCCAGGTTTTCCTGGGCCCCTGCCGGCGTGAATTTGTGCCGGTCGCGCAGCGGGCATGAAGCACCTCTCACTGCCTTAATCTAAGTGCTGACATGAACCTCCAAGCCTTTCTCAGGCCGGCGATCCTTTGCCTCGCTGCCCTCGGCTTTTTACAAGGCCAAACCAAGCTCCTGGTGACGGTGGTGGACCGCAAGACTGGCGTCGAAATCCCCAATCTCGCGGCGGGCAATTTCTCTGTTTCGGACGACCGGATTCCCAGGGCCGTCCAGGCGGCCGAGTACGGCAAGATCACCCTCGACGTGATGGTGCTATTCGATACCAGCCTGGTCGGAGAGATGGTCCACCCGCTGGGTGAGGCGTTCATCAACGGCCTGGAGGAGAAGGAGCAGATGGCCATTGTTTCCTTCGCCAGCTCCGCTGATTTGATCCAGGACTTCACCTCCAGCAAGCAGTTTCTGAAGCAGGCCGTGCGGCAAGTGAAGTACGGCAATACCCCGCGCGTGGTGGACGCCCTGTACGCCGCCGCCGACGGAGGATTTCAAAGCGCCGTGGGACGCAAGGTGATCGTCATTCTGACGACCGGGGTGGAAGGCTACAGCCGGACCACGGAGCGGGATGTGCTGAAGCTGGCCCGCTCGAACCAGATCTCGATCTTTCCGGTTTACGTAATCGGCGCCGAGCGGGGTCTGTTTGAAAAACTGGCGCGGGAAAGCGGCGGGGCCTTCTTTTCGGCCCGGGACCTGAAACTCTCGCCCGCCCAACTGGCCCAGCGGGTCTATGCCGTGCTGCGCGGGCGCTATATCCTGACCCTGGCCGGCAACCAGAGTCTGGGCGATCGAATCCGCGTGGAAGTCACCGGGACGAACCTTGGAATAAGAGTTTGGGCCTCGGCCCTGCCGCTGGACTGATGAGCTACTACCGAATTACCGGCTGATCCGTCTAGACTAAAACCTGCCATGAAAATTCCCAAATTGCTTCTTGTTGCTGTATTCGGGTGTCTGCTCTGGGCTCAGACCCCGTCTCTCGACACGCCCGCTGGCCACCAGTTCTTCCGGTGGCTGGAAGTGTTCAACCGCGGGGATCGGGCGGCCTTGCTGGGGTACCTGGAGCAGAACTTTCCAAGCAGGGCAAAGGAAATCGATGAGGTGCTCGCATTCCGGGATATGACAGGCGGTTTCGAATTCAAGAAAGCCGAAGAGTCTACGCAGACAACTCTCACGGGGATGGTGAAAGAACGCGATTCCGATCAGTATGCGCGCTTTGTCCTGGAGGTGGAGCCGGCGGAGCCGCACCGGATCGCCAAACTCGACTTACGCGTGGTTCCGCGCCCAGCGGGATTCCCGCCCGCGCCGCGCCTCAGCCAGAGCGAGGCATTAGCGGCGTTGCGCGCGGAAATTGAAAATCAGGCTGGCAGGGACAGGTTCGCGGGGGCGGTCTTGGTGGCCAAGGGCGGCCAGCCGGTTTTCGCGGAGGCATATGGGATCGAGGACCGCGAAAAGAAAACTCCGAATCAACTCAGTACCAAATTCCGCTTGGGCTCCATGAACAAGATGTTCACGGCAGTAGCGGTCGCGCAATTGGCACAAGCCGGCAAGCTCAAATTCACGGACCCGCTCGGGAAATATCTCACGGACTACCCCAATCCGGATGTGGCCTCTAAAGTAACGATTCATCACCTGCTCACGCACACCGGGGGCACGGGCGACATCTTCGGACCGCAATTCGACGCCAACCGCGGAAAATTGCGCGACCTAAAAGACTATGTGGCGCTTTACGGGAAGCGGGGGCTCGAGTTTGAGCCGGGCAGCCGGTGGGCCTATAGCAACTACGGGTTCCTGCTGCTGGGAGTGCTTATCGAAAAAGTCTCCGGCCAGAGTTATTACGACTACGTACGCGAGCACATCTTCAAGCCAGCGGGGATGACGTCCACGGACTCGCTCCCCGAAGGCGTCCAGGTGCCGAATCGGTCGCTCGGTTATACACGCATGGGAGGCGGGGCGCTAAGACCTAACAACGACACGCTGCCTGTGCGCGGCACCTCAGCGGGAGGGGGTTATTCCACGGTAGAGGACCTTCTGCGTTTTGCAAATGCTCTCCTGGGGCACAAATTGCTAAACGCGCAATATACGCAGATCGTGACGACGGGCAAAAAGGCGACCCCCCCTGGCAACGCCCAGTATGCTTACGGGTTCGAGGATGCTACTACCGACGGTGTCCGCTCAATCGGTCATGGAGGCGGGGCGCCAGGGATGAATGGAGATCTGAAGATCTATCCCGATTCCGGGTACGTCGTTGCTGTACTGTCCAATATCGATCCCCCGGCGGCGGGCCGGATCGCGGATTTTATCGGGGCACGTCTCCCTGTGAGATAGGCATGCTTGGGGGGCCCGGGCCCGACTCTTTTTTCTTGGGTGCGGGGCCCCTCGGGCTAATACGGCGTGCGGCCTTCCTACGCGCTCCAAGGCTCCACATCGGATATGATTTCGATGAGGTCTCCCACGGTTCGGATTTTTGGGTCTGACAGCACTCTTTCCCATCCGCCTAGTTCATACAGTCGATCTGAATACCACTCCAGTGCGTCGCCGGAGCCCGGAAGGTCCTTGTCTATGAGAAAGAGTATAGCGCCGTCGCGAAGCTCCGGGTCTAGCTTTCTTATGTCTTCGAGATTTTTCGGCGGCTCCCTGTCGAAGATTAATTCACCGAGGTTGCGCAAAACCGTTTCGACTCCGTGAACAAACTTAGGTTGCTGCAGCTCGGGCTGCCGCTTCGCCTCGACGAGAGCCTCTCTTAGCCTCCTGTAGTAGAGTAATATGGCGTTGCCTTCTCTAGTTCTGATTTCGCTCTGCGACAAGGCCAACCTCTCCTTTCTCGGGGTCGCTGGTCCAACCAGTTGCGGCGACCCTTTGCGCCGCTGGTTCAAGGGTGGCTCGTGCGGCGGGTTCGCGTCTACAGTTTCTGTATGCGGCCGCCCAGGGCGGCCAAGATAACGCGTCTCGCGTGGTCTCTCTGCTCCTGTTTCTCCCCGTGCAGCGCATCGGGCGTTGTGATTGTCGATTGCCCCGAACACTCCGTCACGTCGAACAGGAGCAGTTTCCCTATCCTCTCCGCTCTGGTGAGTTCGACGTCTTCGGAGGTCAGATTTCGTATCCCCAACGCCAGGGCGCCCTTGAACCCCGGGTCAATTGACGGAGAATGAATCAGCTGCAAGCCCTTTAAGCCTAAGTCCGAGATCCCGCCAAAGAGCCCCAGCACGCGCTGCGAGAGCTCAAAGCCCTCCAAAGACCAGATCCTGATGAAGCCGTTGCTTGGTACCGTTATGTGCGATGAGCTCATGTCCGGTACCCCGCCCTTATCTATCGCGGCGAAGCGGAAATAGTAGTAACTCTGGTAATGGTTGCCCGGATCGTAGGCATCGCCGACGTTGAACTTGA
>JACQDG010000473.1 GCA_016201185.1 Acidobacteriota bacterium
CGGCGCGGCCGGCGGGGACCGGCGGCGGCTCAGGAGCCGCTCGTAGGGAAGGTTCCGGCTCAGGGGCGGACAAAGTTTTCGGCGGAGGAGGCAGGGCAGGGGGCATCACACGAAAAGCCGCCTCCAGCACTTGCGGGGGGTTGGTGTAGAGATCGGCCGGGTAGTTCGCCAGCCCCTGGCTCACATCCACGGTAAAGCTTTCTGCGCCCTCCAAGCGAGCTGCGGCGCCTCGTATTACGATTTCCTTCCACCCGGTCCGGCCGGGAAAATTGTTGTCCCGGTAGCGAACCTCACCGGCTCCGCCAGGGACCTCGGCCTGGATGAACACCTTCAGGGTTGGCAATCCGCCGGCTCCCGGAGCAAACTCAGCGCGCGCGGAAACTGCCTGCCAGGCTGCCGCGCGGCCGCCGCACTGCAATTCCAGCCCGGCGATCCACTCCGCGGCCCGGCGCTCGGCGTAACGCTGCAGCTCCTCGCCGCCCGGCAGGCGGTCCGGGTCGGCACCCACGGTCTGCATCTCCTGGAAGGTCGGGATTTCGGCCAGGTCCAATACATAGTTGAGCCGGATCCGGCCGGCCTTGACCGCCAGCCGCGAATAGTGGTTCACGCTGAAGTTGCCCATGGGATGAGCCAGCAGCGGGGCGGCGCATAATACTGAGGCCAGCAGGCCCGTCCGCCGCCTCATCCACCGGTTTGTGTTGCCATCAGTGAGCGCCATGGGCGGCCTCCTGTTCCCGGGCCTGGATCCGGTTGATGGCCACCTGGGCGGCGCGGGCCAAATTGATGGCTGGGAACATGCCGATGCCCTGGCCGGGCGCGGGGCGCCACTCGGCCTGTTCTTTGAGAAGCGGGGCCAACTTCTTCGCCGTTTCCCCATCGCCCAGCTCACCCAGAGCGCCGATGGCCGCCACGCGCAACAGCGGGTCGGGGCTCTCGAGCAGCTTGTACAGCACCGGCATCACTGCAGGATCTTGAAACCGGGAAAGGCTGTTGACGGCCAGCAAAGACGACAACCCTTGCCGCGATGCCACCTCCAGCAAAGCCGGCAACACCCGCGGATCATCGAACTGGAGCAGCGCATGGACTGCGCCGGAGCTCACCACCGGTTCGTTATCCTTAGCCGCCGCAATCAGGCCGCTCACCGCTCTTGGATCTTTCATCTGCCCCAGCTCGTAAATTACCCGCGCCCGCACCTCTGTCAGCGGGTGGTTCAGCGCCCGGAGCAGGGAATCGACCGCTCCCGCGCGGCGCAGTTGGATGGCGGCGCAGGAACGGACCACGCCGTCCTCCAGGGCTTCTTCCAGGTGAGGAACGGCCTTGCTTCCCTGCAATTGCCGGCACGCGTCGTTGCGCTGGGCCGCTGTGGCCGCCCGGTCCTTCATCCGGGCAGCCAAGTGCGCGGTGTCTTCCTCACCCCAAAGCGTTACGGCCGTAACCAATCCCAGAATGTAGAGACCCCGCCGAAAGCCGTTCCTCATCGCCCACCTCCCACGGCCGTATCGTAACTGATCTCCTCGAGGGCCTTGCGCGCCAGGGGCGCCTGCTTCACGTCAAATCGTGGATTCAGCGCCAGCGCCCGCTCCAAGTCCCCTCGGGCCTCCTCGCTTTTTCCCAGGGCGCGGGCGATCATGCCGGCGTGATAGTAAAGCCCCGGGTCCGGCGTGCCGAGCTGCAGAGCCTTTTCCATGGCCCGCTCGGCCTCGGCGTGCTTGCCGTTCTTGAAATAGGCCCAGGCGACGGCGTCCCAGGTGTACAGGTCGCCTCGCACCTCGAGTTCCCGCAGCGCCAATTGCAGGGCTTTCTCCGGTCGCAGGCCGTGGTTGGCGTACACCATCGCCAGGTTGCGGTTATAGATTTCCTTGTTCACTTGCCCCAACCTGTCGATAAAATCCACCAGCTTCCATTGTTCTGCGGCCTGCTTTTTGTTGCCCGTGAGCTCGTAGTAATCCGCAAGCAGGGCGACATTGTCCAGCAGCGGAACCACGGCGAGCGAGCGCTTCATGTAATCAATGGCCAGGTCGATGTTTCCCCGGGCTGCCGCTACGTGGGCCAGCCCCGCGAGCGAACTATGGTGGTTGGGGAATGCTCGGGTACCCGCTTCAAAGGCCTCCTCGGCTTGCTTCAGGTCACCCTGCTTGAAGTAGAGGTCCCCCAATTGCGCCAGGCACCAGGCCACGCTTTCCGGCATGGCGGGACTGCCGGCCCGCACCGCCGCCTTCATCACCTCGATGGCGCCCTTGGCGTCGCCCAGTAAATATCGGTAATAGGAAGCCCGGTTGTAGGAAGAGAGATCCGGGCTCAGGTTGACCATTTTCTGGTAAGCATCGGCGGCCGGCTCGTACTGGCCCAACTCGATCAGCGCGTCTCCCAGCGTGCCGTAATTGTACGGGTCGTTCGGCTCGCGCCCGGCGAGCAGCCGCGAGTTTGCCGCCGCCTGGCGGAACTCGTGGCGCTCGAGGTGGATCTGTGACCGCAGGCGCAGCGCTTCGTAATTGGCGGCGTCTTTAGATAGAACTTCGCCGACGATACGCGCGGCGCGGTCCAGGTAGCCGAAATCCTGTGTCTCCCGTGTCTTCTGAATATGGGCCAGGGCCAGCAGGTTCTGGTAGCGCTGTTCCTCCGGCTTGGCGCCGACCAGCGCCTGATAAAAGCGGAGGCGTTCATCGGTCGAAAGCCGGGCGGCCTCGATGGCCAGGGCCCGCTCCCTGACGGCGTTCAGCAATCTTTCCGGCGAGCCGCTCTGCGCGAGCACCGGGCCAACCGCCGCCGCCACGACGATTGCTATCTTTTTGAACTGCATAGTGGTTTCTCCTGTCGAAGAGCAGCCGTCGGGGTTCGAGGAGCCGAGCGTAACCCCGGCCCCCAGCCCCGACGGCTGTAGGTTCAGTTCCCGGCGGGATAGCTGCCCTTGCCGTTGGTGCCGTCCCGCTGCGTATAGTCTTTGCCCGAATGCGGCGTCCCAAGAAACGGGAAGCGATTCAGGTACGGGACATCGTTGGAGTTGATTCCATCGCCGAGCTTGTTGTTCGGCGCAATGTTGAAGCCTGGCACCAGCACGCCCGCCAGAGCGCGGAGGCCGATGTCCACCACGTCGTCACCGACCCTCCGGCCGTTGGGCCAACCGGCGTTGTCGCCGGCCAGCGGTCCGAGCCGGTGGGGGTTGGCGGCCGGAGGTACGGCCAGGTTCAGGCGTTGCATGTCTGGCACAAAGACTCCCAGCAGGTCCTGCCGCGGCGCCGCCGGTATGTTCAAACCGTACACCAGCTTCAATACGTTGGCCAGCTCTGGATTGGCGAAATACGGGGCGAACTGCATGTCGCTGTCCGGCTGCGAGCGGTTCCAGTAGTCTTTCACCGCTACGGGGATGAACACCTCGACCGTCAGCGGATTGCCGACGCGA